>JAHFSL010000011.1 GCA_023265785.1 Candidatus Coatesiibacteriota bacterium
CCGTCCCGCCCACGATGTTCGTCCGGCCGTACTCCAGCAGGCTCAAGGTATTGATGACCGTCCCGTTCGACTGCGCGGTGGCGCTCACCGCCGCCTTCCAGCGGAACTCGACGGTCATCTGCGGGGGGAAGTCGAGCCGCCAGGTCATGATGGTCTTGCCCCCCCCGGTCACCCGGCCCGGAGTCCCCGCCGCACAGCCGGACGGGGTCATCGTCCACCCCGAGCAGGGGTCGTCGAATCCCATGTTGGGTGCCCAGGGGTCCAGGTCTGCGGGCACGGTGTCCCACAGCCGGACATCCCACCAGGTCTTGGTGGTGGACAGATTCCGGACAAAGGTCGAATAAACCATCTCATCAGCCGGTTGGCCGTAGGTCGGCGAGAACAGCACGTCGTTATCCCCCACCGTCCAGAAGATGAACCGCTTGACGACCGTTGACACGGGCGGGTTGGACATGGACTTGGACGCGCAGGTCGTCCCGTTAAAAAAGACCTGCGCGGAATTATTGAGGCGGACACCCTCGGGCGCCGCCACGTCGCCGGACCCGGGCTCGAAGGACTCGCCGTTGCCCCAGTCCACCGAGAGCGAGAATCGTAACTCGTTGGTTGGGCCCCAGGCGGGAAGGTTTCCCGTCACCGGATTGACCGTCCACTTCAGCGCCAATGGCGGGCCAAAGTTGGGGTCCCAGCCGATGTCCGGCGCCGGCACGCCACTGCCGAGGACATAATGAGTGTACGGCGGCTGGGTGTCCATGATCTCAATGCTGGTCAGTGCCGCCGTTCCCGGCTTGCCGTAATAGATCGTGTAGGTGACCGTGTCGCCGGGCACCACGGTCTTGGGGCCGGATTTGTAGGTCCACATGATGGTGGAGAGGTCCGAGGTCATGTCGTACCAGGGCACCGTGAACCCCTGGTTGTCCGAGATGGATCCTGGCCAGCCGTTCGCAGAGTTAATTGGGAACCCCATGCTCATGGTCACCCCGTTCCCCGGGCACGGGGTGATGTCCACGTAGATATCAATGGAGAAGAATCCACCGCAGGTAGGGTTGCCGCACAAATCGGAACAGCCGTTCAGATCCACGGAGGAGCCCGCCCAGGTCCACGCCGGCTGGGCACCGGAATCCTCGGTGTACATCCCGGCGTACGTCATGGGTGTCAAGGCCCCGGCCTGCGAGGAGCACCGGATCTTGAACTGGACATTGGTGATGTCACCGGAGCCGGCCGTGCCAAAGTTCACCACCGTGAGCCCCGTAATCCGCTCCGAATTGGTTCCGCTCGTGTCCGAACTGGTTTCCCACAGCCAAACATCAAACGACCCCGCGTAGACCGACCGCCAATTCGGGTACAGCACTCCGGCCGCATTGCTCGACCCGTTGGTCCAGGAATCCTGCAACCAGAAGTCGGCCCGGGCGGCACGGGAAGAGGCCAGCCAAGCGGCCATGGCCCCGGCCGCCGCAAGACGAATTAAGCCCTTTCGAATGTTCTTACCTCCGCCCGCCCCGTGCCTAGTATATCCCTAGTTGACGGTGACGCGGTAACAAATGCAGCCGGTGGTGTTCACGCCGGCGGAGGGGATGGTCCAGCGGAGCCAGCGGCTGCCCGCGGCCGGGTTCGCCTCGGTAAAGGCGGCGGGGGGTGTCGTGGAGGTGGCCGTCGAGTAGGCCGCGATGGGGGCGACGCCCCGGGTGTTCCCGCAGTCAAAGGCGGCGGTTCCGGCCTCGGGCAGGAAGGTGGTTCCCGTCGGCACGGCGTCCGTGATCACGAAGGTGAACGCCGAGGCGCTGGAATAGTTGCTCCAGCACACCCGGAAGGAGACCGTGTCACCCGAGGCCCCGATGGTCAGCCGCGGCGTCTTGGAAAGCTTGATGTCGGTCGCCACCACCAGGATCGCCGTCAGGCCGTTGATCGAGCCGTCAACCGTGTCCTGCGCCACGATGGTCTGCATCCCGAGCTTGGTCAGGGTGACCAGCATGAAGATATGGACCCCGCACGTGCCCGGACACCCGGTCCAGGTGTAGTTCGTCGTCTCCATCGGCGTGCCGAGGATCTTGGCATTCGGGTCGGTGGAGGTGAAGGAGGAGGTTCCGGTGTAGTCGGTCTTGGTGGTCCCCCCGACATCCTTGACCACGATCGTGATCCAGAACGTCTGGCCCGAAAAGACCATGGCTGGGGCGATGATCTCGTAGTGGACCCCCTGCTGGAGGAAGGGCGCGGTCCAGCCCTTCTCCGAGGCCGTGCACTGGATGTACTGGCACACGACATTCCCCTGGGCCGGGTTCGGCATGACGCTGATCTTGTAATTGCGGGTCGTGGCCGGCTGGCTCAACGCCACGAAGGCGATGCACTGGTCCGGGCCCGTCGTCGTGTAGGTGGCGCTGAACCCGTCCTCGGAAATCATGTTCACCGCCATCCCCTGCTTGGGGCAGAAGACGTCAATGAACCAGGTCTCGTTGGCACAGCCCTTGCCGCCGCCATCGGCGTGGTGCAGCCAGTATTCGATGCCGGTCTGGTTGCCGTCCGCCGGGTGCATGACCGACCCCCCCGCCCAAAGTTCGAGGGTCCGCATGCCGTGCAGGACCTGGATCGGCCCCCCCGACAGCAGTTCGATCTTCGAAAGTTCGATGGTGTTGGACTGGTCGAAGTACGTCCCGTCGGTGGCGTAGGTCCGCGGGTTGTTCGCCGTGGCCAGCCCGGCCGGGACCGTCTGGGTGGCTTTCAGCACCCAGGTGCCGGAAGTGCCGCCCAGCCACGGCGGGAACTTGGCCGGCACAATCAGGCTGTCCGGGGTGTACCGCCAGATCCGGTACACGGCATCCACCAGCCCCAGATTGCCGATGATCACCTTGTACCCGATGCTCGCCCCGTGCACGATGCCGTAAAAGTTTGCCGTCTGGCCCGGCTTGGAAACGGTGTTGCCGGTTTCCCGGATCGGCATGAAGGCGGCAAAATTGTCCGAGGCGCCGCCGGCAATGGACTGGATGGTCAGCATGCCCTGGTTCACGATCAACTGGCCCTGCGAGGAAACCGTCCGATACGCCCCCTCGATGGGGTGCGTCGTGTTCCAGTCGAACGCCTGGCTCTCGGGCGCGATGTCGTACGAACGGACCATGTCCCAACCGAGCGTGCCGTAGTTGAACTTGAAGATGTAGACGGTCGTGTCCAGCAGGCTGTCGTACACGCCGTAGGGATCCATGCTGGTGTTGATGAGCGCCAGGCTGTCGCCGTTCCCCGGGTCGGGGGGATCGTTGGGCACCCCGTCGCGCCGCCACATGTAGTGCATGAGGCCCGTGTACGACAGCGTGGTCGCCGGCGCGTAGGTGTGGTTGTCCTCGTCGTGCGAGATGATGTGCGTCAGGCACTGCCAGAGTGTCGGCGCGTTCGATGTGACCTTGAAGATGTAGTTGAAGGGGAACACCGGGCAGATGCCCGTGCAGTCGCCCACCGCGGCCATGCCCGGGTCGAATTTTGCCGGGACCCGTTCGACCTTACAGCCGGAAATGCCGCCCATGGGGAATCCCCCCAGGCAGTCCCCCAGGAGGGTGCCGATGGAAGCGCTCGGACCGCCGGTGAGGGCGAAGGGGTTGGCGACATTGAGGATGCCCCGGAGCTCGAACTGGGTCTTCTTGTTCAGCGGGAAGAAATCCAGGAGGTAGCCCGGACAGCACGAACTGTTGGCGGCGTACCCGACGTAACTCGTGTACATCGTCGGCAGGACGATCGGCGCCAGGTGGGAAAACTTTCGTACCGGTCCCGAGTGGCCCGTGCCACCCACGATGTTGGTGCGGCCGTACTCGAGCACGCTCAAGGTGTTGATGACCGTGCCCTGCGCCTGGGCGGTCGGCGACACCTGCGCCTTCCACCGGAGCTCGAGCGTCATCTGGGGCGGCATATCGAGCCGCCAGGTCAGGAGGGTCTTGCCGCCGCCCATGATTCGTCCGGGCGAGGCGGCCGCACACCCGGAGGGCGTCATGGTCCACCCCGAGCACGGATCATCAAACCCCAGATTGGGCGACCAGGGGTCCAGGTCGGCCGGCACCGTATCCCAGAGGTGGACATCCCACCAGGTGTAGGTGTCGGAAAGGTTCTTGATGAAGATCGAGTAGGTCATCTCGTCGGGCGGCTGGCCCCAGGACGGGGAGAAGAGGACATCGTTGTCCCCGAGGCACCAGAACATGAACCGCTTGGCCACGGTGGACACGGGCGGCGTGACGGCGGAATTCGGGGAGCAGGTCGTTCCATTGAAGAACACCTGCGCCGCGTTCGAGAGACGGATACCCTCGGGAGCCGCGACATCACCGGACCCGGGCTCGAAACTCTCCCCGTTGCCCCAGTCCACGGAGAGCGAAAAGCGGAGCTCATTGGTCGGGCCCCAGGCCGGAATGTTGCCCGTCACGGGGTTCACGGTCCACTTGAGCGCGAGCGGCGGGCCGAAGTTGGGATCCCAGCCGACAAGCGGCGCCGGCACGGCGCTCCCAAACACGTAATGGGTGTACGGGGGCTGGGTGTCCATGACGTCAATGGTGGTCAGCGCCGCCGTCCCCGGCTTGCCGTAGTAGATGGTGTAGGTCACCGTGTCACCCGGCACCACCGTGTCCTGGCCGGTCTTGTAGGCATAGACGATCGTGCTCATCGCGGCCTGCATGTCATACCAGGGGACGACATAACCGTAGTTGTCGTAGATGGACCCCCAGTTGAACGGGTCATAGGCCATGTGGATGGGGAATCCCAGGCTGACGGTCGCCTGGTCCGCCGGGCATGGCGTGATGTCGCAGTAGATGTCGATGGAAAAATATCCACCGCAGGTCGGGCCGGGGGCGCACAGGTCGGCGCACCCGTTGAGATCCACGGAGGTGCCCGCCCAGGTCCACGCGGGGTAGGTCCCTGAATCCTCCAGGTAGTTCCCGGCGTAGGTCATGGGGGTCAGGACGCCGGCCTGCGAGGAGCACCGGATCTTGAAGAGGACGTTGGTGATGTCCCCGGGCCCGGCGGAGCCGAAATTCACCACGGTCAGGGCCTTGATCTGCTCCACGGCCGACCCGCAGCTATCGCAGAGCCAAATGTCGTAGGAGCCGGCGTAGATCGACCGCCAATTCGGAAAGAGCATGCCGTTGGTGGCCTGACCGGCGTTGCTGGAGCCGTTGTCCCAGGAATCCACGATGTCAATGTCGGCCCGGACGGCACGGGCACATGCCAGCGCGAGAGCCAGGACCAGAATCCCCCCCCGCCAACGTCGTCCTGAAATGGTCACCGTCCTCCTTCCCGCCCCCGGCGAGGGGCCTGGCGGCCCGCCGCTCCCCCCGTGCAATTGTACGCCCGGCCCCGGCCCCCGGGCCAACGCTCCGGTGGACCCGACCCGGTGGGAGGTGGTCCTAAATTGACTTAATTCGGGCCGGGGCGGGGGGCACCAGGGCCCGCGGGGACAGCCCGGTCGCCGCGCGGATCGCCCGCCCGAAGGCGTGCAGGTCCCGCCACCCGAGTGAGACCGCCACGGCCTTGGGTGCAAACCGTCCCTCCTTGAGGAGGGCGACGGCACGGCGTGCGCGCGCCTGCCGCTGCCAGGCCAGCGGCGGCAGGCCATGGACGGCGCGAAATCGGCGGGAGAGCGTGAAAATGTTCATGCCCGCCTCCCGCGCCAGGTCAGGCAGGGTGAACGGCCGCCCGGGGCGCGACTCAAGCATCGTGCGGACCCGCTCCACGGCCTCGTCCACCGCCGGGGCGGGCGGGCGCCCGCGCCGGGGCGCGCCCCGGGCGCTCCACACTCCCATCTCGATGACCCAGGCCAGGAACCGGAGCTTGTCGGGTGCCTCCATGTCGAACAGGCCGAGCTTCCGCTCCGCGGCGCGCACGAGCCGTTCCAGGACGGGCCGGCCGGTGTCATCGGGCGAGAACGGCCGTAACCCCGCGCCGGAGAGGTCAACCGGGGTCACGAAGTGGACCCAGAGCGGGTCAGAGCCCGCCGGTTCGCCCACCGCCCCCTCGCGGCGGTACCGGGTTCCTGCCGGGAGGACGAGCAGTCTTCCGCGCGGCACCGCGACGCGGCACCGCGGGTGAACGATCGTGACCGGTGCCCGGCGGGCGTACAGCAGGACTTCGTGCGACCGGTGGCGGTGCCAGGCTCCCTCACGCGGCTCTTCCGACTGCGGCTCGAATCCCGCCCACAGGAAGGAAACCCACGGCTCCCCACCACCCGCCGCGCGCACCGGTGAGTGCCAGGACGCGATCCCGGTCCGGGCCCGCGCACCCGGAACCAGGATGGCCTCGACCGCCTCCCGGATGAACCGGGCCAGTGCGGCCCTCCGCCCCGGACCGAGGACCGGCAACTGCGCCGCCGCGTAGTCCAGCATCTCACGGTCGTACCCGAGGCTCCCCACGGCGCCCGCCACCCGGGACGCGGTGGCCTTCGCCGACCCTCCCCGCAGGGGCGACACGATCGCCATCAACGCGGGGCGGCCGGCCGCGCGCACCGGGACGACAAATTGGTCCAGCCCCGCGTGACAGCGGCACAGCTTCGGACCGCGCGAGGCTTCCCGGCAGGCCAGCGCCTCCGAAGCATCGCATTTCGCCAGCAGGCCCGGGATGCGCCGGACGCTGTCGCACAGCCACGGCCGGCCGAAGTCCCAGGGATCCTTGGCGAGCCGCCCGCGCGGCGGGTGGAACGCGACATGAACCCCGTACAACCGGTGCAACAAGACATGCAGGTCGTACAACGCGGGCAGGGCGGCCGCCGGGACAGGCATGAGTCCTATCTTAATTCACCGTCACGCGATAGCACACGCACCCGGTGGTGTTCACGCCTGCCTGCGGGATCGTGAACCGTAGCCAGCGGGTGCCCGCCAGCGGATTGGCCTCCGTGAACGCCGCCGGGGGCGTGGTGGAGGCGGCCGTGGAGTAGGCGACGCGGGGGGCGGCCCCGGCGGTGTTGCCGCAGTCAAACGACGCGGTCCCGGCTTCGGGCAGGAACGCCGTGCCCAGGGGCACCGCATCGGTGATCACGAAGGTGAACGCCGAGGCGCTGGAATAGTTGCTCCAGCAGACGCGGAACGAGACCGTGTCGCCGGACGCCCCCACCGCCAGCCGCGGCTCCTTGGTGAGCTTCACATCCGCGCCAACCACCATGATGG
Organism: Candidatus Coatesiibacteriota bacterium; assembly: GCA_023265785.1. Lineage (GTDB taxonomy): Bacteria > Oederibacteriota > CAKKQC01 > CAKKQC01 > CAKKQC01 > JAHFSL01. The sequence continues at coordinate 7,119 of JAHFSL010000011.1, forward strand.
CCGCCAGCCCAATGATGGAACCGTCCACCGTGTCGGACGCCACGATCGTCTGAAGACCTAGCCGGCCAAGCGTCACATTGAAAAACAGCCGCACACCGTTATCGCTCCCCGCCCCGCACGGGGCCACCGTGCTCGACCAGGTGAAGTTGTACGCATCCATTGCGGCGCCCTCAAGTTTGGCCGCGGGGTCCGTCGAGGAGAAGCTCGTGGTGCCGCAATAGTCCGACCGCGTCGTGCCCCCGAGATCCTGGACGATCACCGTGATCCAGAACGGCTGTCCGGCAAAGGCCGCGGACGGGGCGACGATCAGGTAGTGAATCCCGGCCTGGAGGAACGGCGCGGTGTAGCCCTTCTGGGTGAACAGGCACCGAATCTCCTGCGCAATGACGGGTCCCGCGGCGGGACCGGGCAGGACGGTCACCCGGACATTGCGCTTTGTCGCGGGGATCGTGAGGGCCTTGAACGAGACGCACTCGTCCGGCCCCGTCGTCGTATAGGTGGCTGAGGCGCCGGTCTCGGACACCGCATTGATCGCCATGCCCGTCCTGGGCGCGAACACCGCCAACGACGTGACGGGGTAGGTCTTGCAATTGCCGGAGAAACTCTGGTCGGCGGCCGTTTGGTGGAGCCAGTAGGTGTCGCTCACCTGGCTCCCGTCGGCGCCGTTCAGGACGGACCCTCCTCCGCGGTAATTGAACGCGCCGAAATCCGCACCGCACCAGATCTGGATTGGCCCGCCCGATAGGAGTTCGACCTTGTACAGGACGGTGCTCGCCGGAGGATCAAAAAACGTGCCATGGAGGTTGTAGATGCGCGGATTGGACGCGGCGGCAAGTCCCGCGGGAACGTCATGGACCCAGAGTTCGGTCCACGTCCCGCTCGTCCCGTTCAGGTACGAGGGGACCGGGGGCGTCGCAATCAGGTTGTCCGGGACGTAGCGCCAGATCCGGTACGTCGCGGCCAGGAATCCGGTGTTGCCCACCACCACGCGATAGGCGTAGGAGCCCGTGGTGTCCTTGCCTACCAGCCCGTAAAACGTGCCGGTCCCGACACCGGAGACCACATGGCCCGTTTCCCGCGCGGGGATCAGCATGGACCAGTTTTCCCGGTCGTTGATCTGGGCCTGGAACACCACGAGTTCAGCGTCCGACGACACCGTTCGCCAGGGACCCTCGTCGGCGGCGAGGCATCCGTACTCGATCGCCTGGCTCTCGCGGTTCAACTCGAACGTCTTGCGGTAGTCCCACCGGAGCGCGGCGAAGTCAAACTTGAACAGGTGGACGGCCGTGGTGAGCATTGGATTCGAGGGACCCGACGGCGGCATGGTCGTGTTCACCATGCACAGGCCGTAGCCCGTGGCGGCGGCGGTGTTGCCCGGGATCGTGAGCCGCCACGCGTAGTGAAGCATGCCGACGAAGGTCAGCCCCGACGAGGGCGCCGGGGTGATGGTGTCGTCCTGGTCGGAGGTGGCCCGGTCAAGCAGCTGCCAGAGCATCGGCGCGTTCGAGGTCAACTTGTAGGCGACATGGAACGGGAAGGTCGGGCACGTGCCCTGCCAGGCTGCCGGGTCGTACGATGCGGGAATCCGCTCGACCTTGCACCCCGCATTGCCCCCGCCCGGCAGGGGGCCCGTGGGACAGGCGACGCCCGTACCGGGGAAACCGCCAAGGCAGTCGCCGATCAGGCAGCCGATCGACGCCGAGAGTCCTCCGGTGCTCGCGAAGCCGGCCCCCTGGTACATGAGCCCGCGCAATTCTCCCTGGGCGCGCTTGTTGAGCGGAAAAAACGAGACCAGCCAGCCCGGACATCCCGAGAGTGAGTCGTTCCCCGACTCGCCCACGTAGCTCACGTACGTGGTCGAAAGGATAATCCGTGCCGGATGGGTGAAGCTGGTCGCCACCCCCGAATGGCCCGTCCCGCCCACAATGCCCGCCCGCCCGTACTCCAGCATGCGGACGGTGTTGAGCGCCGTGGCCCCCGCCGTTGCGGCCCCCACGACCTGGGCTTTCCACCGCAGTTCTATCGTGGCCCCCGGCGGCAGGTCCAGCCGCCAGGTCAGGAGCGTGACGCCGCCGCTGGCGAGCCGGCCGGGCGAGGCGGCGGCGCAGCCGGAGGGAGTCATGGTCCATCCCGCGCACGGATCATCGAATCCGCAGTTCGCGCACCACGGGTCGAGGGCGGCGGGCACGGTGTCCCAGACGCGGACCTCCCACCACGTCCTCGACGTTGAAACGTTCTTGATGAAGGTGGAATAGGTCATTTCGTCCGGTGGCTGGCCGGGCGTGGAGGAAAACAGGACGTCATTGTCGCCGATCATCCAGGTGAGGAACCGCCGGACCACCGTGGTGACGGGGGCGCTGACCTGCCCGTCTGCGGCGCATCCCGCCAGCCCGCCCCAGAAGACCTGCACCCGGTTGTCGAGCCTCGTCCCCTCGGGCGCCGCCGTATCGCCGGACCCCGGTTCGAACGCCTCGCCGTTGCCCCAATCCACGGTCAGCGCGAACGTGACCTGCCCGGTGGGACCGCCGGTCACCGCGCCGCCGGGGAGGGTCCAGCGGAGCCGGGACGGGGGCCCGGGATCGGGATCCCAGCCGGGGTCCGGCGCGGGCGTGCCGCTGCCGACGACGAAATGCGTGGACGGAGGGAGGGTGTCCACCAGCGTGATCGAGGCCAGCGGGGCCGTCCCGGGGCGCCCGTACGTTACCGTGAACGAAACGGTGTCGCCCGGCGGCGCCGTGTCGCGGTCAGCCTGCTTGACGACGTACACGATCGTCGAGGGGCCGGTCCCGAGGTCGTACCAGGGGACCGCGCACCCTCCCGTGTCGAAGAGCGATCCCCACCAGACGGAGTTGAACGCCTGGTGGACCGGGAGGCCGAGCCTGACGGTGGCCAGCGCGGCGGGACACGGCGCGATGTCGGCGTACAGGGTCAGGGTGAACGCGGCGCCGCAGACGCCGCCGCAGTAGTCGGCGCACCCCGACAGGCTGATCGAGGAGCCCGCCCAGGTCCAGGCCGGATAGGTTCCGCTGTCCTCCGTGTAGTTCCCGGCGTAAGTCATGGTCACCAGCCCGGTGGTGGTCGCGCCGCAGGTCGCGGCCCAGTACACCTTGGTCAGGTCGGAAGCGCCCGCGGTGCCGAAGTTCACCACGGTGAGGCCCGACAGGGTCTCCGGTGACAGGCCGTTGTTGGCCAGGAGGACCGCGAAGGACGCCACCCGTGCCCGGACCCAGTTCGGAAAGACCAAGCCGCCCTTGACCTGCCCGTCGTCCCAGGCGTCAGTCAGGCAGTTGTCGGCCCACGCAGCCTGAGCCAGCGCCAGCAGACATGCGAGCGCCAGCGGGGCCCCGCCCCGCGCCTTCACCCCACGCGCCGGACCCGTCCCCATGATAGGTCGAGCCTACGCGCCCGCCGGTCCTGCCTCAAGGACCTGGGACGCCCCGCGACATGACCGACGCGCCGGGCGCCGTGACGCCCCCTGCATCCGGCCGGGGCACGGGCATGGAGTTCGCGCCAGTCCGGCAGGGCCTTCGCGCCACCGCCACGTCACTCGCCCGAGCGCAGGGCGCGGTAGGCGTTTGGGACCAGCCCGAATTGCCTGCGAAAGATGGCCGAAAAATGGGAGGCATCCTCGTATCCCGCCCGGGTGGCGATATCCTTGACCGGCAGGTCCGTGGAGACCAGCAGGTACTTGGCCGCGAAAATCTGTGTGCGTGACAGGAGGCCACGAAATGTCGTCCCTTCCGATTCAATCAGGCGTTGGAGGGTCCGGAGACTCACCCCAAGCGCCCGGGCGACCTCCGCGACTTTTGGCTGGTCCTGCAGGTGCTTGGCGATGTGATCGCTCACCCGGTCCATCAACTCGGCCGCGCTCTCGCGCGCCCCCGCCGGTTCGATGCGCCGCCAGGCGGCTCGGGCCAGGGGAAGACCGGACCTGCCGTCGGGATCCGCGAACAGCCGGGCCGTCCCCAGCACCAGGAGGCGCAGGAGGGCCCGACAGGCCTCCCGCCAGCCCGGGGGTCGCGTCTCCAGCTGGCCCTGGATGGCGGCAAAGAGACGGCCGAGCTCGTGGCCCCCGCGGTCGGGCCGGACGCGATCGTGGCAGTTGAGGAACGCGTGCATGAGCCGGTGAATTTCACCCCGTTCGGTCTCTTCGACCTCGTTCAGCGCAGCGTTGCGGAGCTCAACGTAGCACAGGAGGAAGTGAAGGCCCATGGTGCCGCCCGGCAGTGATGACAGCCGGTGAAATTCACCCGGAAAAACCACGATCCGGTTCCCGCTTCGGAGGTCGTGCCGCCGACCCTGGATTTCGACGACCCCGCGCCCCTCAGACACGGAGGACAGTTCGACCAGGGTCGCGTGCACATGGTCGCCCACCGACCACGCCTGCGGCGGCACGCGGCCCCACCAGACCGGCCGGATGACGTAATGACCGATGGTGGTTTCAAACGGAGGATACGAAACGACGAACTTGCGGGCCGCGGCGGCGGACGGGGTCATGCACCGAGATTATAGTCTTTCGTCGGCCTCGCTCAAATGACGGTCACCCGATAGGCCGAAGCGGCTTGTCGCTCGCCTGGATCGCTAGTTGACTGTCACGCGGTAACACACGCAGCCCGTGGTGTTGACGCCGGCCTGCGGGATCGTGAACCGTAGCCAGCGCGTGCCCGCGAGGGGGTTGGCCTCCGTAAAGGCGGCGGGTGGCGTGGTGGAGGCGGCCGTGGAGTAGGCGACGCGGGGGCCGATCCCAGCGGTGTTGCCGCAATCAAATGAGGCCGTGCCGGCCTCGGGCAGGAACGTCGTGCCCATGGGCACCGCGTCGGTGATCACGAAGGTGAACGCCGAGGCGCTGGAATAATTGCTCCAGCAGACGCGGAACGAGACTGTGTCGCCGGACGCCCCCACCGCCAGCCGCGGCTCCTTGAACAGCTTGACGTCCGCGCCCACGACCATGATCGCGGCCAGCCCCGTGATGGAGCCATCCTGGGTGTCGGACGCCACGAGGGACTGGAGCCCGAGCCGGCTGAAGATCACATTGACGAACACCTTGACGCCGTTCTCGTCGGGTGCCGCGGTGCACGCGGTGGCGCTGGACCAGGTGAAGTCAAATGCCGCGAGTCCCGTGCCGCCCACCGTTGCCGTGGGATCGGTGGATGTGAAGGAGGTCGTGCCGCAGTAGTCGGTTTTGGTGCCGGCCGTCGCGTCAATCACCACAATCGTCAGCCAGAAGGACTGGCCGGAAAAGACGACGGGGGGGGCGATGATCTGGTAGTGGGTGCCGGTCACCAGGAACGGCGCGGTATAGCCCTTCTCGGTGTACTTGCACGCGATGAATTGACACACCGCCCGCTCGCCCGTCAGCACCGTGACCCGGTAATTGCGCTTGCCTCCCGCGGCCACGTCGGTGAGTGCGGTGAACGACACGCACTGGTCCGGCCCCGAGGTGGTGTACGTGGCGGTATACCCGTTCTCGGACACCGCCTGCACGGCCATGCCCGTCTTGGGGCAGAAGACGTTGATCGTCTGGATCGAGGTGAAGCCCGGCCCGGTCCCGCACGTGGATGACGCGATCTGGGAGCAGTGGTGCATCCAGAACTCCGTGCCCGTCTGGCCGCCCAGCCGCGAGTGGACGACCGATCCGCCCGAAAAGGGCGACCAGTCGTGGATCCCCCCCAGCGCCTGGATGGGCCCACCGGACCTCACTTTCAGCCGGTAGAGTGCGAGGCCGCCCGAGTTGAACGAAGGGTTGTACCGGTCGTACGCCCGCGGGTTGCCGGGAGCGGCCAGCCCCGCGGGAACGGTGTCCACGCCGATCAGGCTCCACGTCCCGGAGGTCCCCCACAACTGGGGCGGGTAGGGCGCGGGGGCGGCCGTGTTGTCCGCCAGATATCGCCAGATCTCGTAGACCGCGTCCGTGCTCCCCGTGTTCCCGATTGTGATGCGGGTCGAGTAGTCCGCATTGCCACCGTTTACCCCCTGGACCAGCCCGAGGAGCATGCCGGTCGCGACACCCGTGATCACGTTGCCCGAATCCCGGTCGGGCATGAGCGCCGCGTCATCGTTGGCGCAGTTTGAACAGCAGCACCCGTTCTTCTCCGACATGTGGCACCCGTCCGCGATGACCAGCCGGCAATTGGAGGACACGAAGCGCCACGGCGCGTCATCCGTGCTCGCCATGTCCCGGTCATAGGCCTCGCTCTCCCCCGCCAGGTCGTAGGACCGTATGTACCCCCAGGCGTTGGCCGTGTAATCAAACTTGAAGAGGTGGACGGTGGTCTGGAGGGTGGGCGCGACCGCGCCCGCCACGTCAGTGCCGGTGGAAATCAGGCTGTACTCATCGCCCGGTTGCAATCCGGCCGTGAACTGATACCGCCGCCACGAGTAATGGATCATCCCTGCATACGACAGGGAGGCGGACGGCGCGTAGGTCATGTTGTCCTCGTCGGCCCGGGCGATCTTGGTCTTGAACTGCCAGACGACCGGCGAGTTGGATGTCAATTTGTAGATGAAATGGAACGGGAGACCGGGCAGGATGTCCACCCACCCTGGGGGATCGTACTTGGCGGGAATCCGCTCGATCTTGCATCCCGCGATGCCGCCGCCCAGGATGGCGCCGGACCCCAGGGCGCACCCGGCCGCTCCCGGAAACCCGCCGATGCAGTCGCCGATCAGACAGCCGATGGAAGCGCTCACGCCCCCCGCGGCGGCCCAGCCCCCCGTCTCGTACTGGATCGCCCGCACCTCGAACTGGGTCTTCTTGTTGAGCGGGAACAGCGCCAGGAAGAAACCCGGACAGCATCCGCCCGGCCCGCCCCCCTTGTCGCCCCCCGCGAACCCCACATAGGAAATGAAGGTCGTCGGCAGGATGATCTGCGCGGCATGCGCGAACGACCCGGGAAGGACCGAGAAACCGGTTCCGTCCACGATGCCCGCCCGCCCCAGTTCCAGGATGCCGACCTGGTTGATCGCCGTCGCCCCGGCGGTCACCCCCGGCTGGACCTGCGCCTTCCACCGCAATTCCAGCGTCATGCCGGGCGGCATGTCCAGCCGCCACGTCAGGAGCGTGCGGCCGCCGGCCGGGACCGCCCGCGGCGAATACGCCGCGCACCCCGTGGGCGTCATGGTCCAGCCAGCGCACGGGTCGTCCAACCCGCAATTGGCGCACCAGGGGTCCAGTTCGGCGGGCACCGTGTCCCACACCGAGACGTTCCACCAGGTCTTGCTGGCGGACATGTTCCGGATGAAGGTGGAGTAGATCATCTCGTCGGGCGAGACGCCGGGGCTTCCCGAGAAGAGCAGGTCGTTGTCCCCCAGCATCCAGTAGAGGAATCGCCGCACGACCGTGGTCACCGGCGGCGTGACCGCCGCGGCACCCGCGCATGACGTGCCGTTGAAGGAGACCTGGGCCTGGTTGTCCAGTCGCTTGCCTTCGGGCGCGGCCACGTCGCCGCTTCCGGGCTCGAAGGACTCCCCGTTGCCCCAGTCCACCGTGAGTCCGAACCGGATCTCACCGGTCGGACCGCCGGTCACGGCCAGCGGACCCGCGACGGTCCACTTGAGCCGCGTGGGCGGTCCCCAGTCGGGATCGAACCCCGCATCGGGGGCGGGCACGGCGCTGCCCGTGACATAATGGGTATACGGCGGCTGGGTGTCCATCACCGTGATGGAGGAGAGCGCCGCAACGCCCGGCCGGCCGTACGTGACGGTGTAGGTGACCGTGTCCCCCGGCGCCGCCGTGACCGGTCCGTCCTTCTGCACGTAGGTGATCGTCTGCTCCGGGCCGTACATGTCGTACCAGGGAACCACGCACCCGTTGTTGTCCCGGATCGAGCCCCACCAGATGGGGTCCAGGGCCGCATGGATGGGGAAACCCAGTTTGATCGTCGTGCCCGCGGCGGGGCACGGGTCAATGTCGGCGTAGAGATCAATTGTGAAGTATCCGCCGCACGTTCCGCCGCACAGGTCGGCGCACCCGGATAGGCTCACGGACGCCCCACCCCAGGTCCACGCGGGCAGGGACCCCGCGTCCTCGGCGTAGGAGCCCGCAAAGGTCATCGGCAGGATCCCGGTCACGGTGGCCCCGCACCGTGCCTGCCAGGAGACGCCCTTGACGTCCGCCGCGACCGCCGTGCCGTAGTTCACCACGGTGAGCCCGTTCAGGATTTCCGAAGCCCCCGCGCAGGAATTGCACAGCAGGACGTCGAACGAGGCGACGGGCACCCGGACCCAGTTCGGGAACACGAACCGCGGCGCGACGTTTCCGTTGTCCCATGAATCCACCATGCACACGTCAGCCCGAACACCAGGAGCGCCCAACAGGATCCCCGCTATCGCCGCCGCCAATCCCCATCGTGCTCTCATGCTCCGCTCCCCCGGATCATAGACGCCGGGACGGGATCAGAGTTTACATTTCTTGACCAAGAGAGGTCATTTATTGACCTCGCGCAGGCCAACCCGAAAGCGGCGGGGGGACAGCCCGGTGGCGGACCGGAAGACCCGTGAAAACTGCGGCAATCCCGAAAAGCCAAGGCGGGCGGACACGGCTTTGACCGGCAACCCGGTGTCCCGGAGGAGCGCGCGGGCCTCCTCCACGCGACGCGCGCGCCACCACGCCATGGGCGATCGTCCCATCTCGGCCGTAAACCGGCGGCACAGCCCGTGCTCGTTCAACCCGATGCCACGGGCCACATCCCCGAGGGTGACACGCTCGTGCAGGCGCGCGTCAAGAAACCGCCGCGCCCGGTCCACCACGGCATCCGGTCCGGGCCGGACCCGGGCGGGACCAGCGCCCGGACCCTTCGCGGCGCGCACCGAGCCCAGGGCCAGGAGGAGTTCCAGCATCTTCATCTTCCCTTCACCTGAGAACGTGAAACGGGCATCCGTTGCCGCGCGGCGCATGACCTCATCCAGCAGTGAACGGGCCGGCCCGCGTGGCGTGAATGGCTGGAGCGCCAGGCCGGCCAGATCCACCGAGGAGGTGAAAATCATCCAGAAATTGTACGGGGCCCGACCAGGCTCGGCCTCCACCCGGTAACGGCGCCCGGCGGGAATCAGGATGATCCGGTCACGCGGGACATCGATCGTCTGGCCCGGCAGGATCACGCGAAACGCGGATGGACGGGCCCACAGCAGGACGCTTCGGCCACGCTGGGTCGCCCATCCGGTCGCGCGTGGTTCGCGCGGTTCCCAGCCCGGGCCCGCCCAGAGATAGGACAGCCAGGCCTCCCGATCGCCCGACGCCCGCACCGGCACATGGTAGAACCGGAATCCGTGCGGAAGCCCCCCGGCCTCCAGGGCCGCCCGAAATCCGCCGTAGAAGTCCCGGGTCAGCGCCGC
>JAHFSL010000218.1 GCA_023265785.1 Candidatus Coatesiibacteriota bacterium
TGGGAATCCGGACGGAGGACCTGCCCGCGCTGGAGAGCGGGCGCCCCGTCAGCGGGGTTTCGGCATCCGGCCCGCCTTGAGGGCGGCGAGCGCCGGGGCGGCGCCCGGCGGCATCGAGGTGCTGAACTTCTTCATGGCCGATTCCAGGACCGCCCGGGCCTGGACCCGGTCCCCGGTTTCCGCGAGGGACAGCGCCAGCCCGTAGTGGGCGTCCGGGATGCGATCCAGTGAATACAGGATGGCATCGTGGAAGGGCCGAATGGACGCCGCCGCCTCGCCGTTCAGCCGAAGGGCGGTCCCGAGGGAAAAGCAGGTCAGCCCGTCCTTGGGGTTGAGATAGAGCGACTCGCGCAGGTCGACCAGCGCGCCCGTGAGGGCGGCCGCCGCACCGGGCTCCCGGACATCCCTGGCGCCGTAGGCGACGGTGAGCCGGGTCATGCCGCGGGCCTGGTACCCCTCCGGGAAATTTGAGAACACGGTGAGGGCCCGCGTGTAGGAGGCCTCGGCATCGGCGTAGCGCCCCAGGTTCTGGAGCGCCTTGCCGCGATAGTAGTGGACCAGAATGCCGTCCGTGTGGATCGGGCGCAGGGCGGCCGCCCGGGAGAAATAGTCCGCGGCCTGGGCGGCGGCATTCTGCTGGGTCAACTGGTGGCCGATCTTGAGGTCGTGGCTGGCCGCGAGCTTGGCGGCGCCGCGTTCGCCGACGAGGAGGGCCACCAGGAGGGCGACACCGGTGGCCGCGGGGTTGGCAGGCAGGGAAAACGACCGGGCGGGGAGCGGCGAGGCGCCCAGGAGCGCGGCGACGATCACGGCAAAGAACAGGTGGGCGTTGGAGACCACCTTGAGCGGGAAATTCATCGCGCTGTTGACGTACCAGGACGCGGTGGCGGCCAGCAGGCCGATCATGGCCCAGCGACGGAACCGATCGCCATCGGGCAGGGTCCGCAGCGCCCGGTACCCCGCCCACAGGAGGACGACCATGATCCAGAGATAGAGCCCCAGGCCGATGGGGCCCAACTCCGCGAACAGGTGGACGTAGTCGTTGTGCGCGTAGAGTTCCAGGTGGGGGCTGACGACCTCCGCGGAGCGGGGCCACTTGATGTTCCAGATCTGCTGGGCCCGGCCCTGGGCGCGCGCGCCCGAGAGGTGGAAGGTACCCAGCCCGGCCCCGATGGGGAGCAGGACGCCGGTTTCACCCGGCCGGGTGGGCTCGCCCCGGCCCATGAGCCAGCCGCTGTACCAGTAGAACAGCCGCACCTGCAGGTCGGAGTTCTTGACCGGGTCCACCGCGATCTGGACGAACCGGGAGGCCAGCCGCTGGCCGGGCGGGGTGAAGGTCAGGAACAGGGCCAGCACCAGGTCCAGGGTGGCCAGCCGGCGCAGGGTCTGCCAGACGGATCGGCGCAGGACCCACCGGTCGGCGAGCCAGACCACGACATGGATGGCGGCGACAAACCCGAGGTAGGCGCCCCGGGCCGCCGTGTAAAGCATCGAGGGGAGCATCAGGGCCAGCGCCATCCCCAGCAGGCCGCGTACGCCCGCCCGGCTGACCCGCAGGAACATGGCCACGGCGAAGAAAAAGATGCCGACCGCCGCCAGCGCGAACAGGTCCATCCGGGTGCCCTCACCCATGGCATCCAGCGTGGGCGAGGCCAGCGCGATGATCCCGATCAGGACGAGGGGGGCCGCGCAGGCCAGCCCCGCGAAGAGGACCATGGCGTGTGCCGCCCGTCCCAGGGAGGCCAGCACAACCGGCACCGGCCCCTCCGCCTCCAGCCGGGCCCGCCAGTGCGCCAGCCCCTCCCGGAACCCCCGGTCCGCCAGCCCCGCGATCAGGCAAGCCACGATCGGAATCAGGAAGGAACTCTGCGCGGCGAGAAAATCGGGATTGCCCATCGTCGCGTACACGCGCTTCTCCCCAAAGGAGGTCCACACGATGGCATCCCAGCCCAGGTACTGGGAGGCCGCATAAGTCGTCACCAGCGTCTGGGACCAGATGGAGGCGGCGAGCAGTTTGCCGACCGGCGCCGCACCGGATTCCACCGCCCAGAGCAGGGCAAGCGTGGACCCGATTTCCATGAGCCGCTCGCCGGTGGCGCCGAGCAGGGGGGAGTGCAGGGCCGAAAGCAGGCAGGAGGCGAGGAAGAGGAGCCCGGCCGGCAGGGACCGGGAGGTGAAGGTGCCGCCGCGCGCGACGAGGAGGGCGACCGCCAGCGCGCCGAACAGCCGCAGGGCGAGGCTCTTGGCCATTTCGAAGACTTCATAGGCCTTCAAATAGAAGACGAGGGGGAGCAGGGCCGCCGCGGTCAGGACAGTCAACCGCAATATCAGGACGACGGGACGCTCGCGCGCGCGCATGACTTGATACTATACCTTCCTGATGAGCGGCCGAGGACGCACGGGGGCGGCAGGACTGATGGCGGCGGCCCTGATCGCCGCGGCGTGCGCCGCGCCCACGCTGGCCACCCGCTGGGGTCCCGAGTGGGCGACCCGCGACCTGGCGCTCACCCTCACCGAACTCCGGCGGGAAAAATCGGGGAACCGGATGGATGTTGTTTTCCGCCTGAACGCCCGCGGCGTACCGCACGGGGCCAAGTTGCTGGTGTGGCACAAGTCGCGCGGCGCCCGGCCCCAGCGGGTGCCGGGCGTGTACCTGGCGGACGATGGCCGGCTGATGGACGCGCAGTCCGGCGAGGAGACCGACCTGCACGCGGGGGGCCTGGCGCGGGGCGAGTCGTACGACCTGGGCGCCGCCGATCCTGACGCGACCCTCCGGGCCTATGTGAAGGCCCTGCCGTTTCCCGTGGAGGCCCGGGAGGGCCGGCGGCACTTGCAGGCCGAAATCGGGTCGGTGGGCGCGGATGTGTGGCTCCTGACCGGGGAAGGCTTTTCTCCCGGGGAGAACCTGGACGCGGTTCTGGCGGCCGGCGAGGATGTCCACATGGACCACCTCACGGTCCCGGCGACGGGGATGTTCACCCGGGTCCTGTTCCCGGCCGCGGTGTTCGGACGGCCGCGGGGCAAGGCCACCTACCGGGTCACGGGACGGGGGGCTCCGCTCGAACTCTCGTTCTCCTGGGGGCCACCCGCGCTGACGCCGGAATAGCCCCCCCGGGGACATGCTATCGTTGAACGGGGAGATGCGAGTCGCCGTCTGTTATCCACCGTTGCTGTACCGGGGACGGGTGCCCGTCCTGACCCAGAGCCGCATCTTTTCCTTCACCCACTCCTCCGAGATCCGCATCTACCCGCTCGTCATGGCCCAGGCGGCCACGCTCCTGAAGGCCGACGGTCACGGGGTCTCCTGGCTGGATGGCATTTCCGCGGGCGAGGGGTTGGACGGGTGGTGGACCCGGTTCGGCGCGGTGGCGCCGGACCTGGCCGTCGTCGAAACCAAGGTCACCATGATCCGCCGGCACTGGGCGTTCATTGACGAACTGAAGGCCCGGTTTCCCGCCACCAGGGTCATCCTGGTCGGCGACCATGTGTCGTACTTCCCCGAGGAATCGGCGGGGGCCTGTGCCGTGGACTACATCGTGGCGGGGGGCGACTACGACCTGGGGATTCGGGCCATCGCCCGGTTCGAGGCCGGGGAGGCCATCGACCTGCCCGCGGGCGTGTGGGCCCGGGGCCGGTCGGCGGGCGCCGAACCACCCGCGTTGGACGCCGACGTGGATGCCCTGCCGTGGATCGACCGGGAGCTCACGAAATTCAACGGGTATGGCGAGGCCTACCTGCACCGCCCCGTGGCCTACATCCTGAGCGGTCGGGGGTGCGGCGGGATCAAGGCCGTCGGCCGGTGTACCTTTTGTATCTGGCAGTACGCGTTCTGGCGCAAGACCGCGCGCCTGCGCGATCCCCGGAATGTCGCCGCCGAGATCAAGCACCTGGTGGACCGGTACGGGGTGCGCGAGGTATTTGATGACAACGAGGCGGGGGGCATGTGGGATCTGCCGTGGCTGACCGCATTCACGGAGGAACTGGAGCGGCTGGACGTGGCGGGCAAAGTGCATATCTCGTCCAACTGCCGTGCCGACTCGGTGACGCCGGACCGGGTGGAACTCATGAAGCGCGCCGGCTACCGGATGCTCAAAATCGCGCTGGAATCGGGGAACGACGAAACCCTGCGGCAATTGGCCAAGGACGAGACGGTCGAGGAGATCGTCCGCGGGGTCAAACTGGCCAAGGACGCCGGGTTTGCGGTCATGGTGACCACGATGATCGGGTTCCCCTGGGAGACCGATGCGGATGTCCGGCGCACCTATGAGGTGGCCAAGGACCTTCTCCTGTATCGTGCGCACCGGGGGGACTGTCTGGAGGCCAATGTCGTCATCCCGTACCCGGGAACGCCCCTGCACAAGACCATGCTGGACCGCGGCTGGTTCACCATTGACCCCATGGATTACGAGGCGTACGGATTGAGCAAGCCGGTTGTCACCTCCCCGGCTGACCCTATTGCCTGGGGCCGCAAGCTCTGGCGCCTGCACCGCCACCCGCTGTTCGTTGCCCGGTCCGCCCTGTCGGTCCGGAGCGTGCACGACCTCACCCTGGGCTGGAGGGGCCTGCGCTCCCTCCTCGGTCATGAGCGGGACTATACCGCTGTCCCTGCTGGTGCCCAGGCCGTCGAACCCGCTTGACAGCCACCCGCTTTCCCCCCTACACTCACGCAATCATGGTGACTCGCGGTTTCGGGATTGCACTCGTGCTGGCGGTGACTCTTGCGTGCCCCGCGGGCGCCAAGGATTCCTCTGTCCAGTTCGCCCCCCCGCCCTTCACCATGACCAACCTGATCGTGAATGATGCCGTCCAGGGCTTCGGCGGGGATTACATGTCCATGTCGGGGAACGGGTTTGCCCTCAAGAGCCTGAATTTCGGCGCGGCGTCCATTGACCGGTATTGGGACAAGGGTGGTTTGAGCCAGGGCATGGGCTACAACCTGATCTTCGGCTCACTGGATATTGGTGGAGGGTCTGATCCCGCAAGCCTGTTCGGCATGGGGTTCACGGCTCCGCTCAATTTCTACTTCGATCCCTTGAGTCACGAGTCGGATGACAACAGCCTGCCGATCTATTTCGGGATCCATTTCGGCATGAATGAAATGTTCGGTGGTTATTCCTTTCAAACGACGGTGCGTGATTACGATAACGACACGGATACCGGACCGCCATTCTACTTTACAATTCCCGCCTACAAGAATGTGACGGATAAAGTCAGCCTCG
>JAHFSL010000219.1 GCA_023265785.1 Candidatus Coatesiibacteriota bacterium
GGGTCGCTCTGGCTCGCGTCACGGACCTTCACCGCCACGATCCGGCAGGAACAGCGCCAGTTTGAGCGGATAACGGCGAACGCCCTGGCTCTCCGGGCCCGGGAATTGGAGAACACCGCCAACATCCTGGCCTTTGTGGACGGCCCGATCGGTGTCCGCCTCGCGGTTTGGAATCGGGTGGCGCCGGATGCCGCCGCCATCGTGGACGGCGTCACGGGACGCATCCGGTCCTGCGAAGGGGTGCGTCCGTCCCCGACGGACCTGGCGCGCCTGGCGGGGGTTCCGACCGGCCGGCCCCTGTTGTTGCGGGCCGGGAAGGGCCTGCTGCTGTCCGGATGCGCCATCGACCACAACCGGCGCGACCGGGTTCTCATCGCAAACCGGATCGGCACGGAATTCGTGGACGCGCTCGGCTCCCTCCTGCAGGCCCGCGTGCGTGTGGGGGTCGGGGGCGCCACGGTGGCGCAGGGGTCACCGCTCGCGGCGGCGGGTCCCACGGTCCCGGTGGTGTCGCGCCTGGTGACGCCGGGTGGAGCGGAGGTGACGATGACCCTGGACCTTCCCGCGGCCGAGGCGCTCGCGGCCCGTGGCACGGCCGTCCGGCTGACCCTGGCGGCCGGGGCCGTCCTCTTGCTGGCCGTGGGGGGATTTCACCACTATTTCACGCATGTCCTGGAGGAGACGCAGGATGGGGTCATCCGCACGGCCCGGTTGGCGACGGTGGGCCAGTTGGTGGCGGGCATCTCCCATGAGCTGAACAATCCTCTCCTGGGGGTTCTCGGTCATGCCGAGTACCTTGCGGACAAGTTGAAACCGGGCGAGGCGGGGGCGGAGGAGGTGGCCGTGATCCTGGCCGAGGGACGGCGCATGAAGCGCCAGCTCGAGAATTTGCGGGGGTTCGTCCGCCCCGGCGACGCGGTGCGGGTGTCGCTGGACCCCGGAGCCCTGGCGGCGGAAGTTCTCGGGCTCGTCCGACATGAGGCCGCGCACGCCGGAGTGGTGTGCCGGCTGGAGGCCGCCGCCGCGGGGGGCGGGGTGGTGGGCGTCTCCGACCAGGTGCGGCAGGTCCTGCTCAATCTGGTGATCAACGCCCTGCAGGCCATGCCCGAAGGCGGCACGCTGACCGTGCGCACGGCTCCCGCGGGAGCGGCCGGCCGACCAGCGGTGCGCGTGACGGTGGAGGACACCGGGACCGGTATCGTGCCCGAGGACATGGATCGGATCCGCGAACCATTCTTCACGACGAAACCGGGGCGGATGGGGCTGGGACTGGCCATTTGCCAGGAAATCATCGCGGCGCATGGGGGCACGCTGGCGTTGTCCAGCACGCCCGGCCGGGGGACGGTGGCGACGCTGGATCTGCCAGGCGAACCGTCGTGAAACCCTCCGGATTGCGCGTCCTGGTTGCAGACGACGAGCCCGCCATCACATCGCTCCTGTGCAAGGTGCTTGGGGATGAGGGCTGTGAGGTCACCGTGGCGACGGACGGCCCCGGGGCGTTGGCGGCCGCCGACCGGTGCGTACCGCACCTGGCCCTGCTGGACCTGATGATGCCGGGTCGGACCGGACTGGAGGTCATGCGCGACCTGCTCGGGCGCCAGCCGGCCCTCAGGGTCATCATCATGACGGCATACGCCACGGCCGAGACCGCCGTGAACGCCATGAAGGTGGGCGCGCTTGACTACCTGATCAAGCCATTTGCCCTCGACGAGTTGAAGGCCCAGGTGCGGCGGGTCGGTGCCGAACTCGGGCTGGAATCGGAAAACCGCGTCCTGCGCCGGGAGCTGGCGCGTCACGATCCGGCCCCGGAACCCGTCGGCCGGCATCCGGACTTTCTCGCGGCCCTCGACCTGGTTCGGCGCGTGGCTTCCGGGGATGTCACCGTCCTGATCACCGGTGAGACCGGGTCGGGCAAGGAAGTCGTCGCGCGCTTCCTCCACCGCCAGAGCCGTCGACCGGGACCGTTCCTGGCCGTCAATTGCGGTGCACTCACCGAGTCTCTTCTGGAACGTGAGCTGTTCGGCCATGACCGGGGCGCCTTTACCGGTGCGGAAGGGGGCGCTCCCGGCCTGCTCGAGGCGGCCGGGGACGGTACGATCTTCCTCGACGAAATTGGCGAGATGTCGCCGGGGCTTCAGGTCAAATTGCTCCGCGTGCTCGAGGGCCAGGAATTCAGGCGGGTTGGCGGGACCAGGGCCCTGGTGACCCGTGCGCGGTTCGTGGCGGCCACCAACAAGGATCTGCCATCCGAGGTCAGGGCCGGGCGGTTCCGGCAGGACCTGTGGTACCGGCTGAATGTCATGACCGTAATCCTGCCGCCCCTCCGCGAGCGTGGCAGGGATGCCATCGAGTTGGCGGAGCATTTCATCGCGCGCCTCGCGGCGAACCGGGGGCGGGTGCCGGTCCCATTGGCCGCGGATGCCCGAGAGTCCATCATGGCGTACGGCTGGCCGGGCAACGCGCGCGAACTCCGGAATGTCCTGGAGCGGGCACTCCTGCTCGGCGGGGGCGCGACCCTGGAGGCGGCGGACCTCCGGCTGGAGTCCGTTCCGGCGGGGGGCACCCGCGCCGTCTGGGATGGCTTGCCAATCAAGAAAGCTCGGGAGGTCTTTGAGTGCGAGTACCTTCTGCGGGCGCTTGCGGCCCACGGCGGTAACGTGACCCAGACGGCGGAGCACATCGGGTTGGACCGCAAGAACCTTGAGGACAAGATCCGCCGGTACGGACTGAAAGACTGACCGGTGGTCACGGGGCGCTGACGCCCCGATACGAGCGGGGTGTTCCCGCCCCGGTCGTTGTTTTCGGCCAACGGAATCCACCGTTTGGGCGGGCTATGAGACGGCATGTTTCATGCAATATTCTATTTTCATGACCCAATCCCGATCCCTGGTTTTCGTAGGCATCACCGCGATGGCGCTGGTCCCGGGTCGCGCCGGGAGCGTTCCCCTTTGCCCCCCGGCCGTCGTCTGGTCCGCGGGCCACAACGGGCCAGCCAATGGCACCGATCTGGTGGCACGCGTGGCCACGGACCCCTCGGGCAATGTCATCGTGGCGGGACACGAGACAACCGGCACCGGCCTGGACTGGCGGGTCCAGAAATTCAATTCCGCTGGCGTCTCCCAGTGGGTTAGCACATTCAATGGTCCGGCGAACGGCACGGACGAGGTCTACGATGTGGGGACCGATCCCGTGGGTGCGGTCTTTGTGACGGGCTCGACGTCCGTGGCCGGGCAGAGTTACAACTGGCAGACCATCAAGTACTCCCCGACCGGCTCCACCCTGTGGGTCTCGACCTACAACGGCGCGATCAGCGGTGATGACCGGGCCTACGGGCTCGCCGTGGATCCCGGCGGGAATGTCATCGCCACGGGATTCGAGACGACGTCGGCGCAGGGGCAGAATCTCCTCACCATCAAGTATGACGGAACCACCGGGGCCACCCTCTGGTCCGCCTCCTACAACTGCCCGGCAAATACGAACGAGTACGCGTGCGACGCCGCCGCGGACTCGGCGGGCAACGTGATCGTCGCAGGGACTGAGAACCGAACCGACCTGGGGCAGGGCGGCAACCTGCTCGTGGTGAAGTACAGCGCGTCCGGCACTCCACTCTGGCAGAAGTCGGTGGACGGCGGGACGGGTGGAGGCTGGGACGAGGCGTGGTCCGTGGCGGTGGACGGCACGGACAATGTGATCGTGGCCGGCCAACTGACCCAGGCCGTGGGCGGCTCCAACGCCGTCGTGCTGAAGTACGACAGCGGCGGCACGCTCCTGTGGAGCCGGACCTACAACAACGCCTCCAACTCGACCGATGTGGCGTACGCCGTGGCGGCTGACGTCTCCGGAAATATCGTGGCGGGTGGACGTGAGGTCCGGTCCGACCTGGGGGAGGGTGACAACTGGATTCTGCTCCAGTACGCCGCGACCGGCGCCCTGCTCTGTACCTCAGCCTATGACGGGGCGATGAACAGCAACGATTTTATTCGCGGGGTGGCCCTGGACTCGTCCGGGTCCCTCTACGCAGCGGGCACCGAGACCGTTGCCGGCCAGGGTAATAACTGGCTGGTCATCAAGTACGGATCGTCCGCGCCGGCCGGTGGTTCGACCCCTCCCAATGTCCCTCCCGAGTCCGAGAGCAAGGATGCGGTCAAGATCGTCGGCGGGATTCGCGGCTATCTGGACCCCAAGAAGGGTGAGCAGGCGACGATCCTTGTGCGCCCCGACCGGGCTGGCGAGATCACCGTTCGCATCTATAATCTGAATGGCGAGCTGGTCCGAATCCTCTCCGCGACGGCGGGCGGCGGCCACACGGAGGTCCTGCGTTGGGATGCCACGGATTCTTCTGGAATCCCCGTTCCTCCCGGGACCTACCCGATCCTGATCGAGGCGCCCGGCATCCGTTACCGGGACACTCTGGCCGTCCTCCGCTAGCGGTGGCAGGCTCCGTGCGGCGGCTGGCCGCCGCAGGGTACCTGGCCTTGATTGGGCGGGTCGCCGTGGCCGGGGGGGGGCGCGCCGTCACCGTTCTCTCCCGGTTTGAGCCGGCCCGGTCCGCCGCATGCGGTGGAGCCTCGGCTGGGATCAGCAACGACGCCGCCCTCGTGACCGTCAACCCCTGCGCGACGGCCGCCCTCACGGGTTCGGCCGTGACCGCGGCCGGCGAGCGCGGGTCTTTCGGTGACACCCTCGGCGTCTTCCAGGTCTCCCGGCCCCTTGGGCCCGGGATCATGTGGGCGGGAGGCGAATATTACCAGACGCCCACGGTCCGCTTCACGGGATCCGATGGGATGGTGCATGAATTTATTCTTCAGCGGGACGGAGCTGTCGCCGCCGGGTATTCGGGGGCCCTCGGCCCCTCCCTCTTCGCGGGCGCCACCGCCAAAATCCTCCGGAGCGAGTTGTTTGGCGAGTTCGCCGGCACCGCCGTGGCGGCCGACGCTGCCGTCCAGGTGCGGTTCGCGCGCTGGCTCAAGGCGGGACTTGTGGTCAGGAACGCCGGCACCCGGTTGCGGTACGGGGTGGAGGCCACCCCACTGCCCACCGAGGCCCGGTTCGGTGCGGTGGCGGGGTGGCCGGTACGCGAACCCTCCGGGGGCTGGCCCGGAGACACGCTGATCGTGCTGGCCGATGCCTCCAAGGTCCTGGCCGGGGCGCCCCCCCTCTGGCAGGGTGGGATCGAGTACCGGTACGCGGGGCTGATCGCCGCCCGC
>JAHFSL010000220.1 GCA_023265785.1 Candidatus Coatesiibacteriota bacterium
CCGCCGGCCGGAACGGGGGTGTCTGCCGCGAGGGCGACCGGGCCGGCCAGGCAGGCCAGCGCGGCGATGCCCGTCGCGAGGGTGGTCATGGGTCGAAACATGTCGGTCCTCCTTGCGTTCGGTTGTTTGGGATTCATGGGATGCATCAGGACAGGGCGGCGGCGCCGTGTTCCCCGGTACGGACCCGGATCACTTCCTCGACCGCGGTGACGACGATCTTGCCGTCCCCGATGCGGCCGCTGCGCGCCTCCACCTGGATCACGTCGAGCAGCTCCCGTAGCTGTCCGTCCGTGGCCAGTACTTCCAGCTTCACCTTCGGGTGAAGGGTGGCGTCGGGCACCCGTTCGACGCCGAACCCACTCACCTCGATCACGGTCACGCCCGACGCCCCGGCGAGCTTCAACGCTTCCACCACCTCGCCGGTTTTCTCGGGCCTCAAGAAACACTCGATCTTCTTCATGGGTGCCTCTCCTTGTCCCTACAGGGCCTTTTGTCCCCGCTCGCCGGTCCGGACCCGAAGGGCATCCTGGACCTGCGACACGAAAATCTTTCCGTCCCCGATCTTGCCCGTCTTGGCCGCACCCACGATCGCTTTCACGACCCGGGCCGCCTTGCCATCGGGCACCACGAGAAGCAGGAGCACCTTGGGCAGCATGTCCAGTTCGAACTTGCCCCCCCGGTAGGACTGGGTCACGCCCCGCTGGCGGCCGTGCCCCGAGACCTCGATGGCCGTCACGCCGTGGTAGCCGGCCTTCGCCAGCGCCTTCTTGACGGGCTCCATTGACTCCGGCCGGATGATCGCTTCGATCTTCTTCATGGCTCCCCCGTCAGCTGACGACCACATCGCCGGTCTCGCCGGTCCGGATGCGGATCGCCTGCTCGATGTTCGTCACGAAGATCTTCCCGTCCCCGACCTGGCCGGTGGCCGCCGCCTTCACGATGGCGTCCACGACCCCCTTCACCTTGCTGTCGGCGACGACGATCTCAATCTTGGACTTGGGGAGCAGGTCCACCTTGAAGGAGGAACCCCGGAACTGCTCCGAGATGCCCTTCTGCTTGCCGTGGCCCACGATCTCCCACATCATCATCCCGGGGCACTGGATGGCGTCCAGCGCCTCCTTGACCACGCCCAACTGCTCGCTCCGAATGATCGCCTGGATCTGTTTCATGGCGTTATGGCTCCTAGCGCGACAGCGGGGTTTCGGAGAACTTGTCCATCTTCACACCCACATAGCCCGGGATACCCATCTCGGGAATGTCCAACCCGTGAACCTCGGCCGAGGAATCGGCACGATTCCCGACCAGCGCTTCCACGATCTGAAACACGATGACGGACAGGATCGAGAGCGTGATGAAACACGTCACCACGCCGATCACTTCCGCCCAGAGCTGGGTCATGCCGCCGCCGTAAAACAGGCCGGTCACGCCGCCCTTGATGCCATTGAGGCCATCGCCGTAAGTCCCGTCGGCCAACAGGCCGATGGACAGGCAACCCCACGCGCCATTCACGCCGTGGACCGCGACCGCACCGACGGGATCATCAATCTTCAGCACCCGCTCGATGAAGAACACGGCTTCCACGACCAGGACGCCGGAGACCAGCCCAATGATCATGGCCCCGCCGGAGCTGACGAAGGCGCAGGGCGCCGTGATGGCGACCAGCCCCGCCAGCATCCCATTGCACATCATGCTCGGATCAGGTTTCCCGATCCGGACCAGCCACACCCAGAGGGTGGCGGCCAGCGCGCCCGCCGCCGAGGCCAGCATCGTATTCACCGCCACCACGGAGATCCGGAGGTCGGTTCCCGCCAGCGTGGAACCCGGGTTGAATCCGAACCAGCCGAAGGCGAGGATGAAGGTCCCGATCACCGCCATCGGAATGTTGTGGCCGGGAATCGCGTTGGCGCTCCCATCCTTGTTGTACTTGCCGATCCGCGGACCCAACAGCCACGACATGACCAGCGCGATCACGCCGCCCTGCATGTGCACGACGGAGGAACCGGCAAAGTCCACATGGCCGTGGCCCAGCCCGAAGTTGACGCCGAGCTGGGAGAGCCAGCCGCCGCCCCAGACCCAGTTGCCGAAGACGGGGTACATGACCGTGCCCAGGAAGGCCCCGTAGAGCATGAACGCCGAGTACTTCCAGCGTTCCGCCAGCGCGCCCGTCGGAATGGTTGCGGTGGTATCCATGAACACCATCTGGAAGAGGAACAGCGCATAGATCGCGACATCATAGACATCGGACCCGAGCATGAACCCCTTGTGACCCAGCAGGCCGAACGGCTTGCCGAACAGGGTGATGGTCCATTCCTGGTCCAGGCCGGACGCACCGCCCAGCGTGCCCAGCGCGCCCACGCCGCCGAACATGAACGCGAATCCGCAGAGCCAGAACCCGAGCATGCCCAGCGGGTAGATCATGAAATTCATGGCCATGGTGTGTGACACATTCTTGGCCCGCGTCAGGCCCGTTTCCACCATGGCGAACCCGGCCTGCATGAACATGACCAGGAACCCGGTGACCAGCGTCCAGACCATGTTGATCGCGACCTTGCTGTGGCCCACCTCGGCGGCCACTTCCATCAGCGTCGGGGCGCCCGCTTTGGCGGCCGTCACCGTCGTCGCATCGCCCGTGGCGCCGCCCGTCGGATCCGGGGCGCCCGCCATGGCCAGCGAGGGACCAAAAGCCCCCGCCAGGAAACATCCAAGAACCAGCGTTTGTGCAAGTCTTTTCAGCACCTGTTCGTCCTCCTTGCAGATTTTCGTTGTGTCGCGTTCCAATCAGGACCAAAATAAAAACGGCGCCCTGGGCCGCCACCACTGGCGACTCAAGGCGCCGTCATCGACGCCATCCTTCCGGTCCGTTGTCGGGGGTGCCCCGGGCCACACCCCATGCGCGTCATCGCGCGTAATCCCTGACGGCGGACAGGTTAGCAAACCGCTCCCGCCATGTCAAGCCCCCCCGTCCCCCCGTGGGTCGGCGGGGGGGGGTCACCCGATGGCGGTTCCCCCCGTCTCGCCCGTCCGGATCCGGACCACGTCGCCCAGCTCCAGCACAAAGATCTTTCCGTCGCCGATCTGGCCGGTTCGCCCGGCCCCGGTGATCGCCTCAATGGCGGGCTTCACGAACTCGTCATTGACGGCAATCTCCAGCTTCACCTTCTTCAGCAGGCTCCCGGCCTCCCGGTGGCTCCGGTAGATCTCCGCAACGCCCTTCTGGCGACCCCGTCCCAGCACGTTGGAAACCGTCACCAGGTGAATCTCCCGCTCCGTCAGCCGGTCCAGGACGGTATCCAGCCGGTCCGGCTGGATGATTGCAATAATGTATTTCAAGGGGTTTATTCCAGCACCGTGTACCCGGATTCCCGGTGTTCGGTCAAGTCCAGCCCGATCCGCTCCGCCTGTCCGTCCGGCCGTAAGCCGACGGTCAGGTCCACCAGCTTCAGCAGGGCCCACGAGACGGCAAAGGAGTAAGTGGCGGTGATCGCCACCGCCTTCACCTGGATGAACAGCAGGGATGGGTTGCCGTACAGCCAGCCATCAGCGCCGGCCGGGTTCACGCCCTTCGTGGCGAACAGCCCCGTTGCCACCGCTCCCCACATCCCCCCGATGCCGTGGACCCCGAAGGCATCCAGGGAGTCGTCATAGCCCAACCGGTCCTTGACGACCGCCACCGCGAAGAAACAGATGGCGCTGACCCCGATCCCGATCCCCACGGCACCCAGCGGGTTCACGTACCCGGAAGCCGGGGTGATGGCCACCAGACCGGCCACCGCGCCCGTAATCATCCCCAGGACGGTCGGCTTGGCCGAAAACTTCCAGTCCAGGGCGGCCCAGGTCAGCCCGGCCGTGGCGGCCGCGACATGGGTCACCACGAACGCGCTGGTCGCCAGCGCGCCGGAGGACAGTGCGGACCCCGCGTTGAACCCGAACCACCCGAACCACAGGAGTCCGGCACCCAGGACCGCCATGGGCAGGTTGTGGGGCGGGGAAATCCGCTCGGGATAACCCTGCCGGCGGCCCATGACCAGCGCCGCGGCCAGAGCCGCCATTCCCGCATTGACGTGGACCACCGTCCCGCCCGCGAAATCCAGGGCGCCCGTGGCCCGGATCATCCCCCCCACCCCCCACACCCAGTGGCAGACGGGGTCGTACACCAGCGTCGTCCAAAGCAGGGAGAAGAGGCAGAAGGAGATGAATTTCATCCGCTCCGCATACGCCCCGATGATCAGCGCCGGCGTGATCACCGCGAACATCATCTGAAACGCCATGAACGCCTGGTGCGGCACGGTGGCGGCGTAGTCGGGATTGGGCTCCAGCCCGACCCCCCGGAGGCCCGCCCAGGTCAGCCCGCCGATCCAGCCGCCATGGCTCGGGCCGAAGGCCAGACTGTAGCCAAAGGCCACCCACTGGAGCGTGACCACGCAGATCATCATGAAACACTGCATCAGGACCGAAAGAATATTCTTCCGACGCACCAATCCGCCGTAAAAGAACGCCAGTCCGGGGGTCATGAACAGCACCAGGGCGGCGCTCATCAAGAGCCACGCCGTATCCCCCGTATCAACCCGCACCACCACCGCATTCATGGATGCTCCCTGTCAATCAGGCCTGCCGGAACGGCTCGGGGCCCCCGGGAACGGATCCCGGAGACCCCGCCGTGTCCGGATTCGCGGACCTAGATGTCGAAGTAGAGGTAGAACTCGTACGGATGCGGCCGGATGCGGACCGGGTCCACTTCCTTCGCCCGCTTGTACCCGATCCACATGTCGATTAGGTCCTGGGTGAACACCCCGCCGTCGAGCAGGAACTTGTGGTCCCCCTCGAGCGCACTGAGCGACTCCGAGAGCGAGCCCGGCACCGTCGGCACGTGCTTGCGCTCCTCGTCCGAGAGCTCGTAGATGTTCTTCTCCAGCGGCTTCCCCGGGTCGATCTTGTTCTTGATCCCGTCGAGGCCCGCCATCAGCAGGGCCGCGCAGGTCAGGTAGGGGTTGCAGGAGGGGTCCGGCGGCCGGAATTCCACGCGCCGCGCCTTCGGATTGGGCGAGTACATCGGGATGCGGCAGGCGGCCGAGCGGTTGCGGGCCGAGTAGGCCAGGTTCACCGGCGCCTCGTACCCCGGCACCAGCCGCTTGTAGGAGTTGGTCCCCGGCGCCGCGAACGCCAGCACCGCGGGGGCGTGCTTGAGCAGGCCTCCGATG
>JAHFSL010000221.1 GCA_023265785.1 Candidatus Coatesiibacteriota bacterium
CGTCAGCGCCTCGCCCTCCATGCCCGTTGTCTCCTCGAGGATGGCGGAGCCCCCCAGCCAGGTCGCGGCGATCTCCAGCTTGAGTCCACCGCGCAGAAGGCCGGGCAGGGGCCGGGCGGCCTCGTACAGGGCCAGCGTCCGCTCCTCCACCGTCGCGAGCAGGTCCTCCGCGGCCTCGAACTCGGCGTCCTCCAGTTCGACCCCGGACACCAGCCGGTCCAGGTCCACGCCCGCCGTCCGGGCATCCTCCAGCGGAAGATACGAACGGCCCCGCGGATGGTCCACGGAAAGGTCCTGCCAGAAGTTCGTCAACTGGAGGGCGGTGCAGAGATCATTAGAGAGATTCCGTTGGTCCTCCCCATCCTGCCCGCAAACCAGCAGAACGAGCCGGCCCACCGGGTCCGCGGACCTGCGGCAGTAATCCAGGACTTCATCCCAGGACTGGTAGCGGGACTTCGTCACATCCTGCCGGAACGCGCTTAACAGGTCGCGGAACGGCTCCAGCGGGAGGGACAGCCGACGGATGGTGTCCCCCAATGCCAGGAACACGGGATCGGTGGTCGCACCGCCCGGGGCGCAGACCTCCAACTGGCGGCCCCAGTCATCCAGGAGTTCGACGCGCTTTCCCGTGTACTGCGGTTCGTCGGCAAAGTCGTCCGCCATCCGGGCAAAGGCGTACACCGCGTGGATGTCCGGCCGCCGGTCGCGCGGAACGCCCCACCGCCCCACCGGGAAGTTTTCGTAGTGCCGGAGGGCCAGGTCCCGGCACCGGGCCCGGGCGGTCGCGAGGGCGTCCATCCGTCTACGCCAGCGGCAGGCGGATGAACGAGATGGTCGGCCACTGCAACTTGGTGAGCGGGCCGCCCATCAACTGGAACGAACCGTGCAGGAGGTTGTCGGGGAGGGCGGCCTCCAGAAAGGGCCCCTTCTTCGGCAGGTCTTTCAGCATGTGCACGGCCACCGCCTTGTCCTTCTCGCCCAGGACCTCAATCCGCCCGCCGTCCAGCCACATCTTCGGCACCCACAGCCGCAACTGGTCGCGGCAGATCATCCACGCGCATCCCGCCAGGCAGACCTCCATGCGCATGACCGATTCGCCCTCCTCCAGGTCCACGGCGTCGAATTCCAGGGGCGCGTTGGGTTTGGGCAGGGCAACATGGACCTGGAACCGGCCGTAGGGCTGTTCCTTGAACCACGCCTCGCCCCCGTGACCCGTCTTGAGGCGTTTGACCGACTTGCCCGGCTCGCGCAATTCCACCTCGATGTTGGGCAGGACCACCCGCCACGACTCCGACCGGACGATGACATAGAGATCCTGCTGGTCGGCGATGGCAAGCTGGTACTTGCCGGGGGCCCCGGCCTGGTCCGCGCCATCCGTGGCCGTCACGCTGAAATCCCACACCCCGGTCTCGATGCCCGGCAGGGTCGCCCGCCGCTGGGTCGTCGTCCCGGTCTTGCCGGTTTTCGTCCCGAGAATGGACGGCCGGGACAGCGACCAGGCATACGCCTTGATTCCCGAGACGTCGTGGGGCTCCTCCCACTCCAGGACCACATCCCGGGCGCGTGACCGGCGCGGGGCGGGTGGATGGGTAGGCGAATGCACGACGGGGGCCGGCGGCGGTGTATTGTCCACCCGCACCCGGACGTGGGCCGGCTCGGAGGGCGGCCCGTCCCCTTCCGGCGCGGCCACGACATGGAGCCACCACTCGCCGGAATGGTCCGCGGACAGGCGCAGGGGCCCCGCGGCCGTCACCGTGGCGGCGGGAACGGCCGGCCGGGTGTCCGGCCGGGCATCAAACTGGTACAGGAACTGCTTCGCCCCGCCACCGCCGGGCGCCATGATGGCGCATCGCACCTCGGAATTCGGGTACCACCGGGCGGGATCGGGGTGGCTCTCGCAGGTCACCAACGGCGCCTGGACGGCGGGGTAAATCCGGAAGACCCGTGTCGCGGGCGCGCTCCGGTTTCCGGCCCGGTCCACCGCCACGGCGTGGACATGCCACTCGCCCGGCTTGCACGTCAGGGCGAGCGTCCGACCCGCCAGCGGTTTCAGGGCCTCCGCCGCGGGCGGCTTCCCCAACGCCGTGCCCACCAGGACTTCTGCGAGGCCGGAGCCTGCGTCCTCCGCCTCCACCTCGACCGTGACCGCACCCTCGGCGTACCAGGTGCCGGTCTCCGGGTGCGAAGGCGAGGAGAGTCTCGGCGGGGCCACCTCGGAATCCACCCGGACGGCGACCTGAACGGGGAGGCTGACATTGCCCACGGCATCCTCGCAGGCCAGCGAAATGTCCCAGGCGCCGTCGCCGGGGGCGGTGACGGTGAGCGGCGATCCGGTGGCCTGCGCCCAGCCCCTGGGCTCTCCGGCGGGCTTGCCCGCCGGCATGATCGCCCACCGCACCGCGGTGATGCCCGAGGCGTCGAGCGGCGTCGTCCATTCCACGCGGATCTCACGCGCCGGATACCAGCGCTCGGGATCGGGATGGGAGGGCGAGGCGGCATCGGCGGGAGGCGCGGCCTCCGCGTCCACCCCGATGCGCACATGGGCGGGCGCCGAGAGGTTCCCGGCCCCATCGAGGGCCGCCACCGCCAGGACCCAGGTGCCGTCATGCGGAATGTCCACCGTCCACTCGGACTCCTCCTTCCACCGGCCGGCGGTGAGGTCCGGTGGCGGCTCACCCTCCGCCGAGAGGGTCCAGAAGTACCCGGTGACCCCGGACACGGGATCCTCGCCCGCGGCGTGCACGGTCATGTGCCGGCCCCGGGTCCAGCCGCCCGCGCCGGCTTCCGGACATGTCAGCGCGAGCGCCGGAGCCTCGCCATCCACCGCCAGTTTCAGGTGCACCGGGTCCGACAGGTTCCCCGCGAGGTCCACGGTCCGGACATGCAGGAAATTGATCCCGTCGGGGACATCGCCCAGGTCGAGTTCCGGCAGGGCCGCGAATGCCGCGCTCCCGGGGACCGGGACCCCCTCCGGCTCCCCGTCCAACGTCCAGAGGTAGCCGGCGGGCTCGCCCGAGGCCTCCTCCGGATGTTTCCACCAGACCTGCAGTTCGCGGGACCGGATCCACCCGCCCTCGCCGGTCGGCTCCACCACGAACCCCGTCGGCGGTGCGGCCGCGGTATCCACCAGAAGGACCTGTCGGGCGACGGGCGAAGCGTTGCCCGCGGCGTCACGCGACCAGGCCGCCAGGGTCCACCGGCCATCGCCGGGCAGGGTGACCGCGGCGGTCTCCTCGGCCGTCCGGGCCGCATCGGCCGGCGCCTCTGCGGGGACCTCCTCGCCCGCCCCGAACACCGCGTAGGCGTACTCGGTGACGCCCGCCAAGTCGCCGCCCGGCTGGAAGACGAGGTCGGCATCGAGCGTGGACGCCCAGATCCCGTCCGGGTGGCTGGGCGACGAAATGCCCGGCGGAGGGGCCGCCAGGTCCACCTGGATGTCCCAGCGTGCCAGCGGCGAGAGGTTGCCCGCCAGGTCGGCGGCCCGCGCCCACAGGGACCAAAGCCCCTCGCCGGGGACCTCGCGCTCCCCCTCGGTGCCCAGGGCGAGTTCCCACACATCGGGCTCGCGGCCCGCGGGCGTCATGGCGAGTTCCACCCGCGCGATCCCCGAGTGCCGGTCCTCGACTTCCACCGCGTACTGGACCCGGTGCTTGCCCGACCAGCGGCCCTTGGGATGGGACGGCGAGTAGACGGTGAGCTCGGGCGGCGTGGCATCCACCCGCAACTGGTACGCTGCGGGGGCACTGCGGCGGCCCAGCTCGTCGGCGGCGCATAGGTGCAGGTACGCAATGCCCTCCTCGATCATGAGCTTCAACCGGGGCTCCGCGGTGCGCATGGCGTTGGCCGGCGGCTCCTCCCCCCGCTTGGCGGCAAACCAGTAGAGGTATGAGAGGCGGTCGCCTTCGATGGCCTCCCACGCGACCTCGAGGTCCCGGGAGTGGCTCCACAGCCCCTCGGCATGGCTGGCCTTGACCACATGCGGCATCGGCAGGCCCCTCGTCAGCCTCATTTGAAGATGAACCGGGGCGGACAGGTTGCCCGCCCCGTCCTCGGCCGCCACATGCAGGTACCACACGCCCTCGTGCCTGGGCTCAACCTTGATCGTGGGTGACGGCGATCGCTTCGCGGCCAGCCGATCGGGCAGGGTTCCCGGCACCGTGTCCAGGATGGACCAGTATCCCGCGATGCCCGAGAGATCATCGGGCGCCTTCATGATGACGGTGACCGTCTTCGCGGATTCCCACTCGAGGAACGGGTCCTGCGCGAAGGAGGCCGTGGGCGGGTCCACCCGGGTGTCCACCTGCACGAGCAGGTGCACCGGCTCGCTGGCGTTGCCGGCGCCATCCACCGTGCGGGCGTGCAGGTACCAGCGCCCGTCTTCCTTGAGATCAAAGGCCAGGGTCCGGTCGGGGCGCAGGGGCAGGGTGGCGGCGTTGGGCACGGTGTTGGCCGTGGCATTCAGTTCCACCACGACGCCCTTGACGCCGGTCGGGTCCTCGGCGGCGTCCCAGAGCACCTCGAGGCGGCGGGTCGGATAGTACCGGGCGGGATCGGGATGCGTGCGCGCCACCAGCCGGGGGGCGGGTGCGCCGCGGTCGCACGCCGCGTCGGCGGCGGGGCCCTGCTCGAGGACATTGCCCGCGGTGTCCACGGGCCAGACGGTGTAGGTGAACCGGGCCCCGTCCGGCACGCCCTCGCAGGCGTCGGTGTAGACCGGGTCGTCGGTGGCGGGAACCTCCGCCATCAGGTCCCGGGTGGCCACGCCCTGCCGCTGGCGCAGGATCCGGTACCCCGCCAGACCGGAGAGCTCGTCCCAGGATGGTTCCCAGGAAATCCGGACGAGCCCGCCGGCGAGAGACTGGGCCTCCACCGAGGGAACCTCCAGCGGGGGCGTGGTGTCCACCAGCGTAACCTGTCCCTCCTCCCAGACGCCGGACCGGCCGAACGTGTCCAGCGCGCGCACGGAAAACTCGAAGACGCCCTCACCGCCCACCTCGACTTCCCGGCCCTTGCCCTCGGCCCGCTCCGCCACGACCTTCCAGGCCTGCGACCCGCCCTCGCGCACGCCCACATCCACCGCCACCACGCCCTCCTCGCCTTCCCATTCCAGCCGCACCGTCCGGCTGTTCACCAGCGTGGGCAGGGGCTTGAGGCGCGCATGCGGGGGGCGGGTGATGACCTTGAGGGGGTGGTGGG
>JAHFSL010000012.1 GCA_023265785.1 Candidatus Coatesiibacteriota bacterium
TGCGGCCGGACCGGCACCTACTTCGCCGCCGAGCAGGCCGGCGTGACGCCGGACGCGTATACACTGGCCAAGCCGCTGGCGGGCGGCCTGCCGATGGGTGCCCTGCTGGTCCGGGAGAAGTTTGCGGTGGCCCTGGGGCCGGGCTCGCACGCCACCACCTTCGGCGGGTCACCGCTGGTGTGTGCGGCCGCGCTGGCCGCCGTGAAGGTCGCGTCCGCCCCGGCCACGCTCCGGCATGTCCGGCGGATGGGGGGCCTCCTGCGGGCCGGGCTCGAAGGTCTTCACGCCCGGTACCCAGGGCTGGTGGGGGCAGTGCGGGGGCGGGGCGTCATGCTCGGCGTGCACCTGACCCGACCGGGCGCCGGGTTCGTGGCCCGGTGCCGGGCGCTCGGCCTCCTGCTCAACTGCACCCATGGCACGGTGATCCGGGTGATGCCCGCGATGACCGTTTCGCGGCGGGAGATCGCGCTGGCGCTGGCCCTCTTTGAGCGGGCGCTGGTGGAGGAAGCCGACCAGCCCGCGGGCGGGTCGTAAGGCTCATTCCCGATCCGGGGAGGGCGTATTTCTCCCGTGTACAATAATTCAATGCCACGGCACCTGCTCTCCATGGGCGACCTGTCCGCCAAGGACATCGGCGCCGTCCTCTCGCTGACGGGGCGGGCCAAGCGGGGCGGCGGCGGATTGAACCGGGCGCTGGCGGGCAAGGCCGTGGCGCTGATTTTCGAAAAGTCCTCCACCCGGACCCGGCTGGCCTGCGAGGTGGCGGTTAGCCGGCTGGGCGGCAAGGCCGTCACCAGTGCGGGGGCGGACCTCCAGATCGGCCGGGGCGAGACCATGGCCGATTCCGCCCGGATCTTCTCCCGGTTCGTGGATGCGGTGTGCTGGCGGACCACCGGCCACGACCGGCTGGAGGAATTCGCCTCAGGCGCGTCCATTCCCGTCATCAATACCCTGTCGGATCTTGAGCATCCGTGCCAGATTCTGGCCGACCTGTTCACGATCCGGGAGCGGTTCGGCGCGGGGGGCCGGTGGCCGTCCGTGGCGTATATCGGCGACGGGGGCAATAACATGGCCCACTCCTGGATGCTGGGCGCCGCGGTGCTCGGCATGGATCTCCGGCTGGCCTACCCCCAGAACTACCAGCCAGACCACACGGTCCGGGGGCGGGCGTTGAAGCTGGCGAAGGCGTCGGGCGCGAAACTGACCTTTACCAACGAGCCCGCCGAGGCGGCCAAGGGTGCCGATGTTTTGTACACGGATGTCTGGGTCAGCATGGGGCAGGAAGCCGGCCGGGCGGAGCGCCTGCGCCAGTTCCGCCGGTACCAGGTCAATGCGAAACTCCTGGGCCTCGCCTCCGCGCGCGCGGTGGTCATGCACTGCCTGCCCGCGCACCGGGACGAGGAAATATCCGCGGACGTCATGGACGGGAAGCGGTCGATCGTGTGGGACCAGGCGGGGAACCGGCTGTTCAGCCACATGGCGACGCTTCTGTGGTGTTTTGAGGGAGGAACGAGATGAATTGGCAGTCTGCTCTTGCCTTCATTGAAACCGTACAACCATGAAGAAAGTCGTGCTGGCCTATTCAGGAGGATTGGACACGACCGTGGCGGTGCCCTGGATCAGGGAGAAGTACGGGATGGAGGTCGTCACGCTGACAATTGACATCGGCCAACCCAAGGATTGGGAGGCCGTCCGCCAGAAGGCCCTGCGGTGCGGGGCCGTCAAGGCGGTGGTGCGGGACGCCAAGGAGCTCTTCGTCCGCTCCCTCGTCTGGCCCGCGTTGCAGGCCGGCGCCCTCTACGAGGGAAAATACCCGCTGGCCACGGCACTGGGCCGGCCGCTGATCGCCAAGTTGCTGGTGGATGTCGCGCGGGAGGAGGGGGCCGAGGCCGTCGCGCACGGATGCACCGGCAAGGGCAACGATCAGGTCCGGATTGACCTGGCGGTCGCGATCCTTGACCCCGCGCTCAAGGTGATCGCCCCGGTGCGGGAATGGAAGATGACCCGGGACGAGGAGATCAAGTACGCGAAGGAGAAGGGCCTGGATGTCGGTGAGGGTTCCTCCGGGACCTACAGTACGGACGAGAATGTCTGGGGCCGGTCCATCGAGTGCGGACCGCTCGAGGACCCCTGGGTCGAACCCCCGGCCGATGCCTTCGCCTGGACGAAGGAGGTCGCGGCCGCGCCGGACCGGCCTGCCGAGGTGACGATCCAGTTTGAACGGGGCGTGCCCGTCGCCCTGGACGGGAAGCGGCTGGACCCGGTGGCCCTCGTCGGCGCGCTCAACACGCTGGCGGGCGGGCACGGGATCGGCCGGATTGACCATGTGGAGAACCGGCTCATCGGCATCAAGTCGCGGGAACTCTACGAGGCTCCGGCCGCGGTCGTCCTGCACGAGGCGCACCGGGAACTGGAGTCCCTCACGCTGGCCAAGGACCAGTTGCGGTTCAAGCAGATCGTGGCCCAGCAGTATGCCGACCTGATCTACAACGGCCTCTGGTTCACCGCCTTTCACCGGGACCTGCGGGCCTTTGTCTTGAGCACGCAGGAACATGTCACGGGCGAGGTGCGCCTCAGGCTGGGGAAGGGCCGGGTGACCGTCCTGGGCCGCAAGTCTCCGGTGTCGCTCTACGACAAGAAGCTCGCCACCTACGACCGGGGCGACCAATTCGACTCGTCCGCGGCGCTCGGATTCATTTACGTGCACGGCCTTTCGGCGCGGACCCAGGCCGCCAAACAGCTCCAGCTCGGGGAGGGCGGCGCGAAGGACATCCTGCTTGAGGGGCCCGGCGCACCGCCGGCCCCCACGGGAGGGCGCTGACGCTCGCCGCCGCGCTCCTCGTCGGGGTGGCATTCGCCGCGAATACACCTGAAGATGACCAGGACCTGGCCCGGGCGGCCGAGTTGCGGGTCGCAAAACTTTCCTCCTCGGCGCTGGACCTGTTGGACGCCGTCGAGGCCCGCAATGTCGGGCATCCGGACACGCTGGCCGAGGCGGGATACCAGAAGGGCCTCCTGCTCGAGGAGGCCGGGCTCCTGCCGGATGCGCTGGCCGCCTACGAGCACGTCGAGGCCGCCGCCCCCGGGGCGCCCGCGACCCTGCACGCCCGGCTTTCCCGGGCGCGCCTGCTGGCCCGCTCGGGCAAGCCCCAGGACGCCCTCGCCGCCTATGCCGCGCTGGCCTTCGCGCCGCCGGCGCTGGCCGCCCCCGCCCTCCTTGAACGCGCGGGACTCGCCGATACCGTGGGGCGGCGGCTCGAGGCGCTGGGGTGTTACCGGAACCTGCTCCGCAGTTTCCCCAAGGCCCCCGAGGCCCGCGAGGCGCGCGCCGCTCTCGACGCGGTCTGCGCAAAATTGATGGCGGGGCCCGTGGCCGCCACCCTTGTGGCGGAGTCGCTGGCCCGCGGTGACTGTCTCACCGACCGGGCCCGCTACGCCGACGCCGTGGCGGTCTACCGCGCCGCGCTGGATCGCAGGTCCACGCCCGAGGAACGCGCCACGCTCTTCCTGGCCCTGGGACAGGCCTACGACGCGCAGGAGGATTTCGCGGCGGCCGAGCGCGCGTACCGCAAGGTCGTCAAGAGCCTGCCGGGCTCGCCGGAGGCCGCCACGGCGCAGATGGCGATCGTGCAGGCCCGGCTGGACCGCGGCCGTCTCCCCGAGGCGGTGCGTGAACTCCAATCCATCGTCAAGGCCTATCCCGGCACTCCCGCCGCGGCGCAGGCGCAATTCATGGCCGCCACCTGCTGGGAGGCATTGCATGACCGGCGCAAGGCGGAGGAGGCCTACCGCGCCGTCCTCGACCTGGCCCCGCTGTCCATCTGGGGTGTGGAGGCCCAGCAGAGCCTGGTCCGCCTGCTCGAGCGGGCCCCGTGACCATGCGCCGCGTTCCCGCCGCGGTCCTGCTGGCCGCCGTCCTCGGGTCCCGCGCCATGGCCAAGGGGGGCGCCCACCTGCTCTGGACCACCGACCTGCCGGACGCGCCGGTCGGCACCGTGGCGGCCGCGGGCGGGCTCGCCTTCGTGGCCCTGGCCGACGGCACCGTCCGGGCGTATGCCCTGGAGTCCGGGAAGGAGCGATGGAAGCGGACCCTGGGCGCCGCGCCCCGGACGGGGGTCGCCGCGGGCGGCGGCTGTGTCCTGGTCGCCGATTCGGACCGGAAACTCCATGCCTTTGGCGCGGTGGACGGGGCCCCCCGGTGGACCGCCGAGCTGACGGCCCAGGCTTCCTCGGAGATCGCGGCCGGGGACGCCCTGGCCGCGCTGGGCGAGGGGAACCGCACCTGCACCGCCTGGAAGCTGGCGGACGGCGTTCGCCTCTGGCGCGCCGTCGCCCTGGGCGAGGTGGTGGCGGCCCCCTGGATCGGGGCCGACCGGGTGGTGTTTGGCACGACGGCCCATACCGTGTATGCTGTGGCGAAGTTGACCGGCGAGGTGCAGCGGCAGGTGATCCTATCCGGCGAGGCCTACGGCCGGCCGGCGGGCGACGCAGAGGGGGTGGCGGGCGGCCTCCTGGCGCTCGGCACCCATGACGGTCGCGTGGCGGCCCTCGACCCGGCCGGTGACCGGCTCTGGACGGCCAAGGTGCGCGGCATTCCGCGGGCGGCGCCCCTCCTGCGTCCCGAGGCGGTGTACGCGGGCACGGATCAGGGGCTGATGTACGCGCTGTCGCGCGCAGGATCCATCCGCTGTAACACCGGCCTGGGCGGGCCCGTGGTCGAGCGGTTGGCGGCCACGCCGGGCCGGGTCGTGGCCGCCGCCGGCGGCGTGGTTGCCTTCCTGGACCCCGATTCGGGGCGGGTCATGGAGCAGGTCGTGCCTGGCGGGACCGTGACCGCACTGGCCGAGGAGGGCGGAACCGTGGTCGTTGCGACCACCGCGCACAAACTCGCCGCGGCCGGTGTGCGGGTGGCGGGCGGTGCCGCCGCGGCCCAACCCGCCGCCGCCCTCCTCTCGGTGGTGGTCGAGCCCACCACCTTTTCGCCGCGAACCTGTGGGCGGGTGACGGTGACCTTCTCCCTGCGCGAGGCGCGCCCGCTCGTCGTGGACGTCTCCGACGCCCGCGGCCGGCGGGTGAAACTCCTGGCCAGCAAGGACCGCGCCTGGCCGGACACCTACCGGTTTGTCTGGGACGGCGTAACGGAAGGACAAAAGATGGCGCCCGCCGGGGTCTACCGGTTGCGGGTCGTGGCGGGCGAGGAGGATATGGCCATGGGTATCGAAGTGGTGGACGGCCGGTGACGGCGGTCGAGGCGGCCGCCCTCCTGGATGGGCTCCAGCGCGAGTCGGCGCTGTACCGCAGCCTGATCGAGGTCTCCGGCGAGGAACTCCGGCTGGTCAAGGCCGCCGAACTCGAACAGGCGACCGTGCTCCTCACCAGGAAGCAGGGGGTCCTCGAGGAGATTGCCGTCATCGAGAAGGGCGTCAAGCCCCTGAAAGAGCGGTGGTCGGCGATCCGTGCCACCCTGCCCCCGGACACCCAGGCGAAATTCTCCGGGGTCCTCAAGGACCTCTCCGACCTGCTGGAACGGCTGATCGCCATCGAGCGGGAGACCGAGGAGGTCCTGTCCGGCCAGATCACCCTGGTCAAGAAGGCGCGGCCGATGCCCGGGGCCGAGGAACGCGCGAAGAAGGCCTACGGCAGTAAGTAGGTTCCGGTGGGTGGCGCGCCATGGATAATCTCGCGCACTCCCTCTGCGGGCTCGCGCTGGGGGAATGCGGTCCACGGAAGGCGTATGGCGCCCGGGCCTCCTGGCTCATGGTGGCCGCCGCGAACCTGCCCGATACGGATGCCCTGATCCGGGTCGCGGGCTACGATACCTATGTCTTCCACCACCGCGGGTTTACCCACGGGATCGCGGGGATTCTCGCCGGTGCCGCCGCCCTCGCCGTGGCCTGGCGCGCCCGCGATCCGGAAGCCCGGTGGCGGCCCTGGTTCCTGCTGGCGCTGGCCGGGCTGGTTTCCCATGTCCTTATGGACTGGACCACCTCCTGGGGCACCATGTTCCTGTACCCGTTCTCGCGGGAACGGTTCGCCCTGGACTGGGTCGCCATCGTGGATCCCTGGGTGTGGGGGATCCTGGCCGGCGGATTGGGGCTGGGCTGGATCTTGTCGGCCCGGCGGGAGGCCGTGAACCGGGCGGCGCTGGGCCTCCTGCTGGCCTATCACGGCCTGTGCGCGGCGAGCCACGCGCTGGCCCAGGCGCAGTTCCGGGAGGCGCTGGCGCGCATTCGCGTCCGCCCCGACACGGTGGAGGCCTTCCCGCAATTCCTCTCACCGCTTTCCTGGAACGCCGTGGCGCCCGGCCGCGACCGGACCTTCCAGGCCCGTGTGCACGCACTCCGCGGGCTGGAGGGCCGGATCAATGTCTGGTTCCAGGCCGACGCTCCGTGGGCGCGCCAGGCGCCGTTCGTCACGACCTATGCGTGGTGGGCGCGCGCTCCGGTGCTCCGGCTGGTGGCGGGCGCGGGCACCCCGGGCCACCCGGCGCCCCCCGAACTGGTCCTCTTCGACCTGCGGTTCATGAACGCGCTGGCCGGATTGCCGTTCGCCGTCCACCTGGACCCGGTGGCCGGCGGGGGCGTGACCCGGCGCTGGTATGCCTGGGGCGAACTCGCCCCCCCCCTGCCCGACCAGGAGTACGAACTCCCGTAACCCCGGAATCGCCGCGGAAATACGCTTGCGGGTGGGTCACACGAATGCCGGAGACCCCGGGACGATCAGGGACGCTTGAGCGAGGCAGCCAGCGTGCGAATGCCGGCACGGAAGGGAATGTCCAAATTACCGCCGGCAACGAAATGACCGGACTGCTCCAGCGCGATAAATCCATGGACGAAGGCCCAGACGATGCGCTGGAACCTGATGAACTCGGGATTGTCCAGCGAGAGACCTGTCAGGTCCAGCAAGGGTAGGAGCGCCTCTTCCCGTGCCGCGCGATTCTGCCCCGTTTCGGTGACGGGAGCATGCATGAGGTGGTACAGACGGGGATGGGCAACGGCGAAGCGACGGAAGGAAAGGGCCAGTGACTCCAGGGTGGCCTCACGGGCCAGCGCGGCCCGCATGACCCCGCCAATCTGCCTGAAGCCCTCCGCCGCCAGCGCCCCCCTCAGGACGATGATGGACGGGTAGTAGCGGTAGAGCGATGGGGGCTTGACCCGGAGGCGGCGTGCCACCCCCTTGAGGGAAAGCCCGCCATCGTGTTCCAGGGACAGGCGGGCGGCGGCCAGGATGGAGGTCTCGGTGATCTTTTTCGGATACGCCATGACTCATTGTATTAGTCTTGACGGCCTGTCGCAAGGATGATAAGACTAATAGACTTAGTCTTGTCCAAGGAGGAACCCATGAGCCCGGTTGCCGCGATCCTGCTTGACCTTCTGCGGTTCAATACCACCAACCCACCCGGGGCGGAAGCGGCCTGCATTGCCTATTTGAAGCACCGCTTCGAATCGGCGGGCATTGAGTACCGCCTGTACGCTCGCGACCCCCACCGCCCCAACCTGGTGGCACGGGTGTCGGGTCGGGGAGAAGCGCCTCCCCTGCTCTTGTACGGACATGTGGATGTTGTCCCGGTAACCGACCAGCAATGGACCCACCCGCCGTTTGCGGGCCGGGTGATTGACGGCTGGGTCTGGGGTCGGGGAGCGCTCGACATGAAGGATGGGATCGCCATGTATGCCGATGCCCTGCTTCATGCCGCCAAGGAGCCGCCACGAGGGGACCTGATCTTTCTGGCCCTGGCCGATGAGGAAACTGGGGGCAAGGATGGGGCGCAATTCATGGTGGAGAGGCACCCTGAGGTCTTCACGGGCGTCCGCCACGCCTTCGGCGAATTTGGTGGGGCCACCTACCACCTGCAGGGGCGGCGGTTGTACCCCATCATGGTTGCCGAGAAAACGCCGTGCATCATCCGGGCCACCGTGACGGGAACGGGTGGACACGGGTCCCTGCCGCACCGCGGAGGGGCCATCGCGAAACTGGCGCGCTTTCTCGCCACCCTCGACCGGCACCGCCTCCCGGTCCACATCACACCGCCGGCGCGGCACATGGTGGAGGCGATGGCCGATGCCCTGGGCGGGGCACGTGGCCTGATGTTGAGGCAACTGCTTCATCCCCGCCTGACCGGGTGGATGCTGGATCGACTGGGACCCGACATGGCGCCCGTGGAGGCCACGCTGTACAACACGGCCAACGCGACCGTCGTCAGAGGCGGCGACAAGTTCAACGTCATTCCGTCAAAAGTCGAAGTCACGCTCGATTGTCGCCTCCTGCCCGGCCAGCATCCGGAGGATCTCCTGCGTGAGTTGCGGGCCATCGCAGGGCCGGAGGTCACCTTCACCGTGGAGCGCCTGCTGGATGGCGGGGAAGTCTTTGACATTTCCCAGTTCGAAATGCTGGCCGGGGTCCTGCGTGACCTGGATCCGGGGTGTTACCCGATCCCCAACCTGCTTCCCGCGGCGACAGACGGTCGGACCCTGGCCAAACTGGGGATCCAGACCTACGGATTCACGCCCCTCAAGCTGCCCGCAGGCTTTTCGTTCTACTCCACCATCCACGCGGAGAACGAGCGGGTGCCGGTCGAAGCGGTGGAATGGGGCGCTCGGGCCGTGTGGGAAGCGGTTCGCAGGTATGGGTCAGGACAATCAAAATAACGAATCTCATGAACGCAGTCACGGGCCTTGCTCATCTCATCAGAATGGACCCTCTCCCAATTCCGATCGAGATCTCCGGTCAAATGCTCGACATCGCTTCACTGCTCACTTTCGTGATTGTTTGGGCCATTGCGCTTCGGCTTATTTGGGGGAGTGCATGCACTCCGCTCAAATGGCCCGGTGTTCCCAATCGAGAAAATAGGGCGGTCACTGCGGCAACGTCCAGGGAGATGGCCGAATACGAAAAGCGAATCGAAGAGGATCTTGATCTCACAGGTCACGGAACCCCGTGAGAAGCGTGACCCACGCATGAGAAGAGTCACCGGGCGACGCGATCAACATATCGGAAACCAGCTATCTAACAAGTGAACGATTCCGGGATACAATTACTCCCATGGCGGCCCTGCATACGCTCACCATTGACGAGGAGCTGACCCGGCTGAGGCGCGGGCTGGCCGACGAGGTTCCTAAGAACGGTCTCTCGGCCGCGCTGGACCTGTCCCGCCGGGAGAAGCGGCCGCTCCGGGTGAAGTTCGGGATCGACCCCAGCGCCCCCGACCTCCACCTGGGCCACACGGTGCCCCTGCGCAAGCTCCGGGCGTTCCAGGAACTCGGGCACACCGTCATCCTCCTGATCGGGGATTTTACAGCCCAGATCGGTGATCCCACGGGGCAGTCGGTCGTCCGGCCGCAGTTGACGGCCGACCAGGTGAACGCCCATGCCAAGACCTACCTGGACCAGGTCTGGCACATCCTGGACCGGGAGAAGACCGAGGTCCGGCGCAACAGCGAGTGGACCTCCGCCATGAAATTCGACGAGGTGATCCGGCTGGCGGCCAGGTACACCGTGGCCCGGATCCTTGACCGGGAGGATTTTTCAAAACGGCTGGCCGAAGGCAAGCCCATCGGCGTGCATGAGTTCCTGTACCCGCTGGTGCAGGGCCATGATTCCGTGGCGCTCCGGGCGGACATTGAGTTGTGCGGCACGGACCAGATCTTCAATTGCCATGTCGGCCGGGCCCTGCAGGAGGCCGCGGGCCAGCCGCCCGAGGTGATCCTGGCGGTGCCGCTGATCGAGGGGACCGATGGGGTCGCCAAGATGAGCAAGAGCAAGGGCAACGCCATCGGGATCACCGAGGACTCGGACGAGATGTACGGCAAGGTTCTCTCGCTTCCCGATGCGCTCATTGCGAAGTACGCCGACCTCCTGCTTGACGACCCCCTCCCCGCCGGACTCTCACCCCGTGATGCCAAGCACGCCCTGGCCCGCGGGCTGGTGGCCGGCTACCATGGCGCCGCGGCGGCCGCCGCCGCCGCCGACCGGTTCGAAAAAGTCTTCGTGAAGCACGAAGCACCTGAGAACATGAAGGAGGTGGATCTTCAGCGAACGTTTCTGAAGGATGGCACCATCTGGATTCTCAATCTCCTCACGCTCCTCAGACCGAAAAACGCGCTCGTCATGAGCCGAAACGAAGCCTTTCGACTCGTCGAACAGGGTGCCGTTGAATTGAATCAGGCGATCATCAGAAATCCGAAGGAAGACGTCGTGGTCAAGGAAGGCGACATCCTGCGAGTGGGCAAGCACAAATTTGCACGCGTCCACCTGATCGAGTAGCCGATGGCAGTTCAAAGGCTGAAAGACATGGGCATTGTGACGGACCGACAGGTTGAAAAACTTGCGGATTTGTTGGGCCAGCTCGGCGTCGCTGCCATTTTGGGAGCGGCGGGCGATCTGGTCATCAATGGCTCCCGCATCCTGATCGACTTGATTGGAACCGCTGTCGGGGCGGCTCTCTTGACCTCATGCCTCTACTTGATAGGCCTCCTGCGTGGGCGTAGAATGAATTCATGACGAACGTGGAGTGGGGCTTGCTGGCGGTCTATGCCATGGTCCTGGCCTTCGCCGGAACGGGAGTCTATCTGGTTCGTCGAGGAAGGGCGGACCGCTTCCGTGGATCTGGAAGGGGGCATGCGGT
The DNA here is from genome assembly GCA_023265785.1 of Candidatus Coatesiibacteriota bacterium. Classification (GTDB taxonomy): domain Bacteria; phylum Oederibacteriota; class CAKKQC01; order CAKKQC01; family CAKKQC01; genus JAHFSL01. The sequence goes on from JAHFSL010000012.1 coordinate 10,625, forward strand.
TCGCTAGCGCGTGTCTCTTCCGTCGAGGGGTGGGTTGAGCTTTTCCCGAATTACTCCCCGCCGAAGATAAATCCGAGGGCGAATCCCCCGAGGGCGCCGTACAGCGACCAGAGCGCCACCTTCTTGGCGACCACCCGCTGGTGGTGGAGGGCGGGGTTGCCGATGGCGGCAATCGCGCCGCTCACGCCGCCAATCGCCAATCCGATCAGCCCGGTGCGCAGGCGCAGGATCGTGCCCGCGTGGCGCGACGGCTCGTCCGGATTTTCACCGCCGGTGCCCCACGGGGTCGGCGCGATGGTCGTGGCCTCGGCGACCAGAAACGAGTGCGGAAGAAGGTCAGGGCCGGATTCGGCCAGGACGCAACGGGCCGGGATGAGGGCGAGCAGACATGCCGCAGTGATCTTCTTCATGGTTGGAGCGAATTAATAATAGCACCGGTGTCAGAAGTCTGACACCCGCGGGAATCCTGATAAACTAGCCCTGTCATGAAGGCCGAGGCGTTCGGGGAGCGGCTGGCGTCCGTGGGCGAGGAACCGGGCGTCTACCTGTTCCGGGACGCCGAGTCCCGGGTGGTCTATGTCGGCAAGGCCCTCTCGCTCCGCGACCGCCTGCGGTCCTACGCCCCCGGCATGGCGAACCTCGAGAAGCAGAACTGGATCGTCGAGGCCGCCGCATCGCTGGAGACCATCGTGACCCGGTCCGAACTGGAGGCCCTGATGCTGGAGCAGACGCTGATCCAGGAGCATCGACCCCGGTTCAATGTCAGCTGGCGGGATAACAAGAGCTATCCCTACCTCGAACTGACGCTGGCCGACCGGTACCCGCGGGTCTATTTCACCCGCCGGCGCGCCCGCAAGGGCGGCAAGCTGTGGGGGCCGTACATGGCCGGCACGGCCCGGCGCCTCCAGCGGGTCATCAACCAGTATTTCCGGATTCCCTCCTGCGCCGTGGAGATGGACGGCCGGCAGGTGCCCTGCCTGTACCACCACCTGAATTGGTGCGACGCCCCGTGCGCGGGGAGGATTCAGGCCGCCCCCTATGCCGAGCTGGTGGGCCAGGTGCGGCACCTGCTCGACGGCCGGGCGGCCGAGATCGCCCCCCGCCTTGAGGAGGCCATGCAGGCGGCGGCCATCCGGGAGGATTTCGAGGGTGCGGCGCACCTGCGTGACCGCCTGCAGGCGATCCGGGATCTGGGCACGGACCAGGCGGTCATCGCCCCGGACGAACGGAACGCCGATGTGGTGGGGCTGGCCCGGTCGGGATCATTCGCCTGTCTCGTCCTGTTGGCGGTCCGGGCGGGCCGGCTCGTCGGCAAGCAGGAATTCACGGTCCGGCGTGCCGCGGATATCCCGGACGGGGAGCTCGTGGCGTCCTTCCTGGCCCGTCATTTCGGCGGCCCGGCGACCCCGCCCGAGCGGCTCCTCCTGCCCTGCGAGGTGGAGGGGCGCGAGACGCTGGAACTGTACCTCGCCGCGCGGCGGGAGGGCGGGGTGGCGCTATTGACCCCCAAGCGTGGGCTCAATCGCGAACTCCTTGAATTGGCGGAGGCCAACGCCAAGGCCTCGCTGGTCACCCGCGGACGGGTGGGTGGGGATGAGGCCCGGGAACAGCTCGCCTGTGCCGCGGAGGTGCTCGGCCTGGGCGCGCCGCCCGCCCGGGTGGAGGCGGTGGACCTGTCCCACCTGCACGGACAGGAGGCGGTGGGGGCGGTGGTGGTCTTCCGGGACGGCCTGCCGTCCACGCAGGAGCACCGCCGCTACCTGATCAAGATGGCGAAGGGGGGCGATGACTACGCCTCGATGGGGGAGGTGGTCTCCCGCCGGCTCCGGCGGCTCAAGGATGACGGGACCCCCCTGCCCGGTCTGCTCCTGCTGGACGGCGGGGCCGGCCAGCTGGCCGCGGCCCAGGCGGCCTGCGCGGCGGCCGGTGTCTCCGAGCTCCCCCTGGTGGCGCTGGCCAAGCGGGAGGAGCGGCTCTACCTGCCGGGACGTCCCGAGCCGGTGGCCCTGCCTGCGGATTCCCCGGCCCTGCACCTCTTCCAGCGGGTCCGGGACGAGGCGCACCGGTATGTCAACGCCTACCAGCGCCGTCGCCGGACGATGGCGCTGAAGGCCGGCGCGGAGGCATCGCGCCGGGCGAACCGGGCGCGGGTCCGGGCCGCCCGCGCGACGGTCGTCCCGGCTCCGGTGGCCGCGTGAACCGCTTCATGAATCCGGGGCTGGCCACCCGGCTGGCCGTGGCCTTCGTGGCGGTTTCCGGCATCGTCATCATTGCGTTTGCCTGGCTGACGGCCCGTCGCGCCGAGCTCGTCCTGAAGGACGAACTGGGCGAGAAGTTGGCGTCCATTGCCGAGAGCGCCTCGGCCAACCCGCGGGTGGCCGGCGTCCAGTACGTCATCCGCGCGGGCGGCGGGGCGATCGCGGCCGCCGCCCGCGAGGAATTGAAGTCCCTGGTCAGGAATTTCGGGATCGGCAACCTGATCGTGGCCGGCCGGAATGCGGCCGGGGAGCTGGAGGTGGTGACCGATGCCAGCGGCCGGTACGGATGGAAATCCACACCCTGGACCTGGCACGTGGCCGATGCGGAACTCGACCGGGTCTGGCAGGGTAAGGTGGTCTACACGCCGATGTATACCGGGGAGGATGGGGAGCAATACCTGTCCGCGTACGCCCCCTTGAGGGTGGGAGGGGCGGTCCGCCTCGTGGTCGGCGCGGAGGCCAGTGCCAAATTCCTGAAGCGGGTCCGGTCCCTGCGGCGCTACTACACCGGCGCCGGGTTGTTCATGATCCTGCTCGCCGCCGTGCTCGGGTCGCTCACCGCCCGCACCATCACCCGGCCCCTGCGCCAGCTGACCGTGGCGGCCCAGCGGCTGGAGGGCGGGGACTACACCGTGACCACGAACGTGGACGCGGGCGCCGAAGTGGGGGACCTGGCACGCGCCTTCAACCGGATGGCCCGAATGATCAACGTGCGCCGCGAACTCCTGCTGGAGAACATGAGCAACGGTCTCATCGCGGTGGAGCCGGGCGGGACGGTCAGTGAGGTCAACCGGGCGGCCGAGGAGGTCCTCGCCCTGCGCCGGGACCGGTTGACCGGCCGCGCCTGCCGGGAGGCCCTGCCCGCCGGGTTGGCCCAGGCATTGGAGGAGACGCTGGCCGGGGACGAGCCGCTCCGGGGCGAGAAGATCGGGGTGGATGCGCCCGTCGGCGGGCGGCGCATCCTGCAGGTCTCCACCTCCCTGCTGATGGATGCGGACGGGAGCCCGCGCGGCGCCGAGGTCTCCTTCCTGGATGTGACCGAGATCGAGCGGCTGACCGATGCGCTCGAGTCCCAGCGCCGGTTCGCCGCCATCGGCGAAATGGCGGCCGAGGTGGCCCACCAGATCCGGAACCCGCTGGCCTCCATTCGCGGGTTCGCCGACCTGCTGCACGCGGACCTTGAGGCCGGCGGAACCTCGCGCGAGTACCTGGCCGACCTGGTCAAGGAGGTCCGGACCACGGAGGGCATCGTGACGAACTTCCTCGCCCTGACACGGCCCTCCCGGCTGGAGCTGGGCCCGGTGGTCCTCGGAGAAACCGTGGCCGCGGCCGTCCGGGGCATGCGGCCCGAGTTTGAGGCCGCGGGCGTGGCGCTGGACACCGAGCTGGGCACGGCCCTGCCGGTGGTGCGCGCGGACGGCAAGGCGGTCGCGCAGGCGCTCGGCAACCTCCTGCGCAATGCGCTGGAGGCGTGCCGCCGCGGCAACCGCGTGGTCGTGCGCGCGGGGTCGAGCAACGGGGACGGGCCCGCGGGCGTGTACGTGATGGTGGAGGATGACGGCGCGGGCATCGCGCCGGAGATCCTCCCGAAACTCTTTACGCCGTTCGTGACCAACAAGGCGCAGGGCACCGGGCTGGGCCTGTCGCTGGCGCGCAAGTTCGTCGAGGCGCACGGCGGGACGGTGGCCCTGGCCCCCCTGCCCCGCGGCACGCGCGCCGAGATCCGGCTCCCCGTGGAGCCGGTGGCGGTCCTCTAATGCCCTCGATCCTGGTCACCGAGGACAACGAGAGCCTGCGCAAGGCGATCCGGGAGTTCTTCCTGCGGGAGCGCTTCGAGGTTGAGGACGTGGCCGATGCCGACGCGGCGCTCGCCGCGCTGGGCCGGCGCCACTTCGACCTGCTGGTTTCCGATGTCCGCATGCCCGGCCCCGGCGGCAACCGCGCGGGGCTGGAACTGCTGAAGCGGGTCAAGGCGACCGATCCCGACACGATCGTGATTATCATGACCGCCTACTCGGACAGCGATGATGCGGTGGAGGCGATCCGGGCCGGCGCCAAGGAGTACCTCAAGAAGGGCGAGGACTTCTCGGTACCGGTGCTGGTCGCCAAGGCCAAGCAGGCGTTCGAGGAGCAGCAACTGCAGAGGGAGAACAAGGTCCTTCGCTCCAGTCTCTCCGTGCACTACGACCCCTCCCGCATTCTCTGGCGGTCGCCGCGGATGGCCGCCGTCATGGAACTCTCGAAGAAGGTGGCGCCGACGAACTCCACGGTCCTGATCGAGGGGGATAGTGGCACGGGCAAGGAGCTGGTGGCCCACGCCATCCACGCGCTTTCGCCCCGGGCCAACCGCCCGCTGGTGAAGGTGCATTGCGCGGTCCTCTCCGAGGGGGTCCTGGAGAGTGAGCTGTTCGGGCATGAGAAGGGTTCGTTTACGGGAGCCCACACGCGCAAGCAGGGACGGTTTGAGCTGGCCGACGGAGGGACGATCTTCCTCGACGAGATCGGCGACACCCCCTGGCATATCCAGACCAAGCTTCTGCGGGTGCTCCAGGAACGGGAGTTCGAGCGGGTGGGCGGCACGGTGCCGGTCAAGGTGGATGTCCGGGTCATCGCCGCGACGAAGCACTCCCTGCGCGAACTGGCGCGGAGCACAAAATTTCGCGAGGACCTCTACTTCCGGCTGAACGTGGTGAATATCCTCCTGCCGACCCTGCGCGACCGTCCCGAGGACATTCCCGTGCTGGCCCAGTTCTTCCTCGAGCGGTACCGGTCGGATGCCCGCAAGGACAGCCGGGGGGTCAGCCCCGATGCCATGGGCCTGCTGGTCAAGTACGCCTGGCCCGGCAACGTGCGCGAGCTGGAGAACGTCATCCAGCGCGCCCTGGTGCTCTCGGACGGCGAATGGATCGAGCCCCGCGACCTTCCGGCGGACGTGCGGCTGGGGGAGGACGCCCTGGCCCTGGGGGGTGCGGAGCTGGCCAGGTCCCGCGAGGAGCAGGAAAAGGCCGCGATCCTGGAGGCCCTGACGCTGGAGCGGGGCAACCGATCACGCGCCGCGGCCCGGTTGGGCCTCAATCGGACCACCCTGCTGTACAAAATGAAGAAATACGGGCTGATCCAGTGATGCGGGGGGGGGCAGGCCACGCTAGAATACCCCGTGGCGCTTCGGCGCTGGTGCTGGGGGGTGGTCTGGTGACCGCATGGGCCGCCCTGGCTTTTGGCGCCGTCACCGAGCCCGGGCGCGAGCAGAATGTGGCCGACCTCAAAGCCTATCTGGCGCAAAAGGAGACCGACCTGTCGCAATTGACCGTTGAACATCGGGGCCGCCTGGCCGACGCGGATGCCCTCGCCCGGCAGGTCAAGGCCCAGAAGGCGCGCCCGGGCTCGGGGTATTTCGAACAGCGCGCACTGGAGAAGAACCT
>JAHFSL010000222.1 GCA_023265785.1 Candidatus Coatesiibacteriota bacterium
GCGGAACACGCGGGCGCGGGACCGCAGATGGTGCCCGTGGACACCCGGTCAGGAAAGTAGATGCGGCGGGGGTCGCCGCAGGGCAGGATCGTGGTGCCCGGATGGTCGCGGTGCCCCTGGAGCGTCAGGACGCCGAAATCGTAGAAGTCGGAGTTCAGGACGGGCTGGGCCACGCCAAGAATTTCGTTGCCCTGCGCGTCGTACACCCGGATGGTGAATTCGGGGTCGAAGTCCTTGGGGACGATGTTCCGGTACCCGAGCTGGTACCGGTTGGTGATCATGTGCGCGTCGCCGCCCCCGCTGTGCGGTCCGTCAAACATCAGGTGCGCATCGGCCGTGGTCTGGCCCCAATAGGTCGTGGAGATGTCCCAGTTGGACCGCAGGGTGCACAGGTCGGCGGGAACCGGCGGCACCGGGAACCCGGTCGGGCCCACCCCGCCGGAGAATGTCACCGGTGTCCCGTTCCCGTACAGGAATGCGGCGGCCACCGTACACTTGGTGTCAATATTGCGATTGAAGACGACGACCCCGGTGGTGTAGTCAATGGAGTAGTCCACACCCTGACGGAGCAGTTCGAGGACCAGCCCCCCGACATAGGCATACCCGGGTGAACCCACCGGGGGATTGTTGGCCGGATTTCCGTCGTCCAGCCAGATCTGCTCGTAACCGGGCTTGATGATGTGCCCCCCGGCATCCGCGTACGGCGAGGCGGTGTACGGGTTCGTGAGGTAGAAGTAGCGGTTCGTGACGTACTGGTTGTCGGACAGGGTGATTTCCTGTTTGGAGTTGGAGCCGATGAACTGCTCGGTGGCGTTGATCCCCTGCGTCTGGGTCGCGACGGCGGTCACGCGGAGTTTTTCCACCGGCTTGGCCTGGATCCGGATGCCGAACAACTGCTTGTCGTAGCCCGTGAACTCCGTGTCGGACAGCTGGAGCCGGATGTCGCCGAACTCGGCGCGCTCGATGGTTTCCGTGGGCTCGCCGGCGTACACCACGGAAATACGCTGGCGGGTGGTGTCCGGCGCGGTGTCGTCGTAGTCCACGTCCACGGTGATCTTCTTGCCCACGGTGCCGTTCAGCCGGACCTGCAATTGCTGTTGCAGGTCGAGCCGCTGGTTCTGGGCCCCGGACAGCTGGGAGGTGCCCGGCGTGTTCTTGGGGGTGCGGATGGTGTAGCCCAGCGACACAACCTTGCGGCCGGACACGCTCAACTGGCTCTCGCCGAACCCGTAGTCCACCTTGGGGATTTCGCTGATGACGGGCGCCCCCTCGGGCCGGGCGCGTGCCTCCTCGGAGGGCCCGGAAAGCCGCCCCTGCTCGTCCACCGCGCGCACCGTGTACCAGTAGGTGGTCCCATTCTCGGGGGGGGCGATCGAGTTGCCCAGGGCGTCGAGGAACTCCGTGCCGGTCACCAGCGACCGGTTGACCGGCACCGTGGAATACTCCCCCTCGCGGGTACTGCGGTAGACGTTGTAGCCGAGGATCCCCACGGCCGGTGACGGGAGCCACGAGATGCTGGCCGCCCCGTCGGCCCCGATGGCCACGAGGGCCTCGGCGGGCGGCGGCCCAGGGGGCGGCACAAACGCCGCCTGCGTCAGCGTGGCGGAGGCCGCCGCATCGGTTGCCAACAGCGGGGCGGGCGCCAGCGCCCCACCCACCGTGGTCCCGGACACGACCGCCGGTGCCGCCAGCGTCCCGGAGGCCTGGGCCGGCGCCACGGCCGCCGGGGAAAGCTGGCCCACATCTGGCGCGGCGGCCAGCACCGGCGCCGCCAGTGACAGCAGGGTCAGCGCCTCAACGACCACGCTCTATTTTATCCCTTTCGGGGACCGCTGCTACCGGGTTGGGAGCAGGCCTCCCGATTGCAGTGTTGGACTCAGCGCAACGCTGTGCTCCGTCGCTGGCCAGCCGCGAAGAGGCCCCCGATCTCGCGCCGATCTGTGCTGGCGGATCCCGTTTGGATGATCGTGTCGCTCGATCAGGGGCGCGGCTGACCGCGGCTCCGCACCGTCCAACAGCAATCGGTCGGCCTCTCCCAACCCGGCCAACAGCGACCGGTCAACCTGTCCCGATCCGGCCAGCAACGGAGGATGCGAGAAGCGCGAGGCCGGACCCGCGCACCGGAGCGTGTCCCCCGTCACCGCACACATCATGTCGGCCAATTCTCCGGAGGCTTCCAGTCGGAGGCACACGGGTCAGGCCGCCAGTTTGATCAGGTACTGGATGATGGTGCGCACGGGCGAGCCCGTGGCGCCGGCCGGCCAGTAGGCGCCGTCCTTGTCGGCAAACGCGGTGCCCGCGATGTCCAGGTGCGCCCACGACGCGGTGCCGACGAACTCCTTGAGGAAGAGCCCGCCGTAGATCGCTCCCGCCTCGCGCCGCGGCCCGATGTTGCGCAGGTCCGCGACCCGGCTCTTCATGCCCTCGGCGTAGTCCTTGACCAGCGGGAGTTCCCACATCGGCTCGCCGGAGGTCTCTCCCGCGGCCAGAAGGGCGTTCACCAGGTCCTTGTCATTGCCCATGATCCCCGTCACCGTCGGTCCGAGCGCCACGATGACCGCACCCGTCAAGGTGGCGAAGTCAATGACATGGTCCGGCTTTTCCTTCACCGCGTAGGCCAGCGTATCAGCCAGGATCAGGCGCCCCTCGGCATCGGTATTGAGCACCTCCACCGTCCGGCCGTTGTGCATTTTGACAACGTCGCCCGGCTTGAGCGAAGTCCCGGAGGGCATGTTCTCGACCGCGGGGATATACCCGTCAATCAGCAAAGGGAGCTTCAACTGATCGGCGGCCCGCATGACCGCCATGACCGTGGCGGCGCCCGCCATGTCGCACTTCATCGTCTCCATGCTGTCGGCGGGCTTGAGCGACAGTCCCCCGGAATCGAAGGTCACACCCTTGCCGACGAGGGCCACCCGCGCCTTGGGCTTGCTGCCCTGGTACCGGAGCTGGATCAGGAGGGGCGGATTGGCGCTCCCCCGGCCCACGCCGGCGATGCCACCCATGCCCATCCGCTCGATGGTCTTCTGGTCGTGCACCTTGCCCCGGACCCGGCCGCCGAGTTTGAGCGCCTTCTCGGCCAGCTTGGCCGGATGCAGGGCGCTGGGCGGCTCGTTGACGAGGTCGCGTGCCAGCAGGGCGGCGTTGCAGAACACCTCGCCCTGCGCCACGCCCGCCCCGACATCCTTGCCGCTGGCGTCATCGGGATGCAGGATCACCACATTGTCCAGTGGCGCCGACCCCGGGTCGGCGGCCACGGTCTTGTAGGCCGCGTACCGGTACTGGGAGAGCATCGCCCCTTCCACAAGCGCCTGGGCCACCCGGCGGATCTTGGCCGCATCGCCCCGCTCGGGGAACAGGATGGACACTCCCCGGGCACCGGCGCGGGCGGCCGCGCGGCAGGCGAACGCCACGGCGCGCCGGAACACCTCGGGATTGAGGATCTGGAGACTGCCCACGCCCGCAAGGAACACCCGGCGTGCGGGGTCCTCACCCTCGGGATGGAGGATGACGACCTGGCCAAGGCGGCCCGCGAAGGATTCATGCCGCGACAGGGCCACCAGCCGCTTGAGCGAGGCTTCCCCGCCCTTCCAGCCCATGGGGGCGGGCTGGCCCTCGGCGGCCAGCAGGACGAGCGACTGTTCGGACCCCTTCCAGCGGGACAACGGAAGCACTCTGACCTGCACGGGTTCCTCCCTTTGGGCAGCCTGTCCACGCCGGCCCTGGCCCCGGCGCGCCGCCTTGCGAAACAATGAAGATTCTATAGTTCCCAGCGGTCCTGACGCATGGACTCGCAGGCCTTCGTATGTTACCATGCGGCACCGCATGAGGGGAAGCCCGGTCCGATTCCGCCTATTTCAGGCCTGCACCGCCGTGCTGGCGCTTGCCGCCGGGTGCGGGCGCGTCCCGACCGGGCTCGTGGTCGGGATTGCCTGCCCGCTGACGGGCGACCAGGCCAAGATCGGGCAGGACATGTTCCACGGCGCGGAACTGGCCGTCGCCGAGGCCAACGCCGCGGGCGGCATCCTGGGCCAGCCCATCGCCCTCTATGCCCTCGATGACCAGCACAACCCCGCGCAGGCCGTTGCGGCGGCGCACCGGTTCGTGTCCTCGAAGGCCGTCCTGGCCGTCATCGGCCACCTGAACTCCGCCTGCACCCTGCCGGCCTCGGACGTCTACGCAAAGGCGGGGCTGGTGCAGGTGACGCCCTGCTCAACCAACATTGACATCACCCGGCGCGGCATCGCCACGCTCTATCGGATGTGCGCCCATGACGGCGCGCAGGGCGCGGCGGCGGCCGGGTGGGCCCGCAAGGCCCGGGCAAAGCGCATCTTCGTCCTCGACGACAAATCGACGTATGGGCAGGGTCTCGCCGACGAGTTCACGAAGACGGCGAAGGCGCTGGGGCTGGCCATTGTCGGACGGGACAGCCTCGTCCAGGGTGAGAAGGACTTCTCGGCGCTCCTCACCAAGGTCCGTGCCGCCAGGCCCGCGCTGGTCTTCTTCGGGGGAATGTACCCGGAGGGGGCCCTGCTGGCCAAGCAGTCGCACGAACTGGGGTTGAAGGCGGGGCTCCTCGGGGGGGACGGCCTGTATGACAAGACGCTGATCCAGCTTGCGGGCCCCGCCGCCGAGGGGACCGCCGCGACCATGGTGGGCGTGGACACGGCCAAACTGCCCAACGGCAAGGCCTTCATTGACGCCTACGAGAAGAAGTATGGCCAGGTCGGGCCCTACTCCCCCTACGGCTATGACGCGGCCCGGGTCGTGCTGGCCGCCATCGCGCGCGCCGGGGCACCCGATCGCGCCAGGGTGGCCGCCGAAGTCCGGAAGACGAGGAATTTCAAGGGCGTCACGGGCATCACGAACTTTGACGCCCACGGAGACACGCTGAATCAGGTCATCAGCGTGTACATGGTCAAGAATGGGGCCTGGGTCTTTCAGTCTTCGTTGAATCCCCACTCGCGCTGACCGCCACCAGCCGAAAACCGCTCATCCTTCTTCTGCTCGGGCTGATCTGCGCCCGAACACTGGTCGGATGGATGTCCGCCACGAATCTCCTGGACGCCAACCTGGTGGATCCCGGGCAATGGGTGGATGCCGCCGACCGGATCGCAGCGGGACACTGGCCGTACCGTGACTGGACGGGCATCTACGGCCCCGGCCTGTACGCGGCGGCGGCCTGGGC
>JAHFSL010000223.1 GCA_023265785.1 Candidatus Coatesiibacteriota bacterium
GAACATGGCCGAAGGCTCTTTCCTTGAGTGCCAGGATCTCGTCTACTTCATCGGCTAGTGAAAAGGAGGGCAGAGCCCCGGCCAGCCAGAGGGCAAACACGAGAGTGCCGGTCCGGGGCATACGGGCGAAGTGTACGCCTTTGTATTCAGGGCGTCAATGATCTACCGCCGATTCTCCAGATACCGGAGATGTGCCAGGACTGTGCCAACGCTCCGTCCCACAGCCACCCATCCCCACCCATTGCGACCACTCGCCTTTCTGTCCAACACGAGGATGCGTTGGACAGAGTCGTCTGAAAATGCAAAGCCCGCGCAGATCTTGCGATCTGCGCGGGCTTGCGCCAAGAACTCCGGTTGCGTCCCGGCTCACGAGCGGCTGGTCAGGAACCGGCGACTCTAGCTCCTGAGGCTAGCGTGTCTGCCAATTCCACCACCCCCGCTTGGAGAAGACATTCTAGCGCACTCCCGCCGGGAGTCGCCTCAGCCACCCTGGAACTTCTTGCCGGAATCTCCCACCCGTCGGTCGGTCAATCGACGTCAGGTGCGATCAAACATTTGGCCGCCGACTCCGGCGCCGGTTCCCCGCTGCCGCGAGCGCTCGAGTCAGAACCGGGCTTCCACCACCACGCGGCCACGGAGCCCGGTCAGGTCGACGTCCCCGCGCACCGCGTCCGCGGGCCGACATTTTCTGCCATTGACCAGCGCCGATGTCATCGGCTTGCCGGCGGGATGACGGAATCGGGCCAGGATCCTTGGGGCGTCGCGGTCCACGTCCAGGTCCGCCTCCAGCCGGATGATGCCGTGTTCAGCCCGGGACGTGTACGTCACGCTGATCCGGCCGAACCAGGTCGCGACCCGGGTCAAGGACACCGTCTGCCCGTCTGCCAGCCAGGCGCGCGGAATGGCGCGGCCCAGGTGCAGGAGGCCGTTGGTCCAATACACCTGCATGTACCGCAGCCACATGACGGCATTGGCCTCGTCGCTGGTCTTGAACTGGGCGTTATTGGAAAATCCCAGTTCCGGCAGGGGATGTTCGCACATCGCGTTGATTTCCTCGCGGTAGCAGGACGCCCAGGCGTTGAAGAACATCCAGAGGAAGATCTCCGGCTCGTCCCGATCCAGGTGCGGCAGGAGGCCGGCCAGCAGGTTCGGCTGGATCGAAAACCCCCCACGGTTGAACAGGTGAAAGTCCGGGTCGACCAGCAGGTACCCGTACGGCGGCGTCGGATACCGGTTGTCCTGGTAGTCCTCCAGGATCCAGCCGGCTTCCCGCGACCGGGAGCCGTAGAGTCCGGCGATCAGCAGATAGACGGACCCCTCGAGCACTTCGCGGATCCAGCCGGTGTCCCGGCCCCGCACGTACAGCCGGCTGGGATAGGTCGGGACCCACCGGCCGTCCCGCAGGCGCGCCAGCGGGGATGTCCTCCGCATGTGCTCGAAGCCGCGCTTCAGGTCGTCCCGGTACGCATCCGCTTCCCGGCGGAGACGGGCCGCCTCGGGGTGGCCGATCGCCTCCAGCACCTCGGCCGCGCTGTCCGCGCCCCGCCAGGTGAGCGCGTTGGTGGAAAGCCAGTAATGGAAATCGGTGACATCCTCGAGCGACCCCGCCGGAAGGAATCCCCGCTCCCAGCCCCGCGAGTGGGGCTGCCGGTGCATGGTGTTCCGCCGCTGCCGGAACACCCAGTCCGCCCCCTCCACCATGGCCCGCGCAACCTTGTCCAGCCAGACCCGGTCCCGGGTGAGGCGGTAATGTTCGGCGAGGCACCAGAGCACCCAGCCGTGGTGCTGGTTGTAATCCCCGGATTCCATCCCACCCGCCCCGAAAAACATCCCGCGGTAATCGGTGAAGTTGCCCGGCTGGGGGACGGTCCCCTGATAGCGCACCCAGACCTGCAGACGCTTCTCCGCCTCCCGGTGCAAGCCGCGCTGGTCCAGCTCCTGGATAATCATGCAGGACTCGTTCGAATAGTTGCCGTAGGTTGAGGACCCGACCGAGGTGTTGACCAGGGAGGGGTTGCCCGGCATGGCGATGTCGGTCACCTGCACATGCATGAGGTGGGAGGCGTGGAGATCGGTGAACACCGGCTCCGGGCAGGTCAAGCCGGCTCCCCCGGCCACCTCCTTCCGCCAGAAGGCCGCCACGTCGCGGCGGCACCGGTTGAAGTCCAGATGCGCCAGGGCAGCGGCTGCCTGCGGCGAAGCCGGCGCCACATAGGGCACCTGCAGCACGACCGTGCAGGTTTCCCCGGGGCGGAGGTCCCGGGAAAACACCGTGGAGTTCGGCCCGGCTTTCGCCTTCATCGTTCCGGCGAAGGCGAACCGGAGGACCTCCCGGCCCCCGAACCGTCCCCAAGCCCGGTGGGTGTCGAGGCGCAGCCGGTCCAGCGGGGCCTGCGGAACCCCGTACGGGTCGAGGGATTCCCCGTAGCGCCAGGAATTCTGGGAGTACCTGACCGTGAGTTCAGCCGGTTGGGGAGCGTCGCCGGCGTTCCGGAACGTGAACCGGGTGAGCGCCGCGGTGTCCTCGTCCCCCGCCGGCTCGCCGGCCAGAATGTTCCGCATGATGGGGACGCACAGCGATTCCTGCGTCAGTTCCATCCCGTTCCGGCGCCAGGTGATGTTGTACACGGGGACCGGCGGCGGATCGGGCTTCCGGTCGGTGCAATGCCACGACTCCAGGCCGAAGAAAATGCGGGCGTTGCCCGTACAGAGGAACCGTTCCGTGTCCCGGCCCTCGAACGCGGGCGGACGCTCCCGGCCCTGAATGGTGCCGACCACGTTCCGGCGGTGCAGGACCAGGTCGCCGTTGGGCTCCAGCCAGAAACGCTGCCGGGCATGCTTGCATCCCAGGTTGTAGTTGACCGGGTGCGCCCGGGGCTGGCCGCCCCGCGCATGGGCATAGGTGTGCTCGGGCCGGGACAGCACCTGCGCCATGACGGTCTGCGCGCCCCGCGTCGTGGCGCGGTAGGAGGCAAAATCAAGTTTCCCCGCCGCGAGCGAGACAAAAACGCCCTGCTCCACGGCCCAGGCACCGCCGTGGCGCGCCAGGTCCTCCAGCCCCACGGTGAAGGCTTCCCCGCCGAGGCCGAACGTCAGATGCCCCTCGTCATGGCTGTACCGGTGGGCCGGCCGCATATGCCGGACCTCCACCTCGAACACGCGTCCGCCAGGTTTTAGGACGAGCGCTCCGTCCTCCCTCCCGGCGACGCCTCTCCCCCGAACCTTCCCGACGACCGCGTTGTATCCGGACAGACGCACCGGACCGCTAGGGCTCTTCCGGCCGGCGTTCAGCTCCACGCGCAGCCTGCTCGACGCCGGTTCGCTCGCCGTGAAGACCCGGATCTCCCGGATGCCCGCGGGGTCGGCGCCGTCCAGCCTGAATCCCAACGTGCGCCTGAAGGCCACATCGTACTTGACCGCCTCCTCCCGGAACTCCGCCGCCAGCCCCCGGAAGGTGAGCAGGACCTTCCGGCCCGCCTTGGCCCGGGTCGTGGCGGCCCGCGCCCAGCGGCAGTTGAACTGGTCATCCACGGCGCTCCAGCCGAAATAGCCCGGCCGCTCCAGGTCGGGCAGGCGTTCCAGCTTCACGCGGGGCCAGGTCTTCTGCATGTAGGAGAGCCCGAGTCCGAGAGGCACGGGGCCGGTGAACCGTAGTTCGACGGCCGCGATGTCCCGCGCCTCCTCGAAACGGACCTCGCCGGCGGCGCAATGGGGGAGCGAAAAGGGCGCGATATCGAACGCGTTCCGACCAATCACGGTGCGATCATATCCGGACTCACAGGGCTTTGATGAATTCCTCGACGGTGACTCCGGCAAGCCGAATGAGCTTGCGCAGGGTGCCGCGGTCAAGCTCGCGATGGTCGGGCACCGACAGGGAAGCCCACATGCCGTCCTTCGTCAAGATCATGTGGCTACCCACCTGGCGGACGAACTGCCAACCAAGTCGCTCGAACGCCTGGCGAGCCTCCCGACCCGAAACGACCGGTAGCGTCGCCAATCAGGCGGCGAGGGCGACCTCGATCTCCTGCGTCTCGACGGTCAGCGGAAGATGTTGCGCCGCCCGCACTTCCAGACACCCCACGATCGCCTCGCGGATGTTGGCCATCGCCTCTTCTCTGGTCTTCCCCTGGGAAACGCAGCCCGGAATGGCCGGGCACTCGGCGACGATGTACCCGTCCTCGCCCGGCTCCAGGGTCACAATGAGCTTCATGCGGCCATCCATGGATCTATTCTATCAGCGGGAGCTGGCGCAATAGGCCTCTATCGTCCCGCGGCGCCGCGAATCACATAGGTGGCGGTCGCCACCGCGCTGGCAGCCCGCCCCGCATCCGGCGTAAGGAACGCGAGGGCCTTGAGGGTGGTGGTCGCGGCCACCGTCACCGGCTGATGGCCCGCCAGCGTGCCGAGGGTTTCCGTGGGCGTACGGCCGTCAGTGGTGTACCGGATGTAGGCACCCGGGGTGCGGGTGAGCAGGGCCACCTTGATGGCCTCGCGGTACGTGCCGGGGGCGAGCCCGAAGGTCGGCGCGGGCACCGGTGCCCGCGTCCCGGCAGGCGGGGCGGCGGTTCCCGCCCGCGGTGAAATGGCGGCCGGTGTCCCATCAGTGGACGGGTGTTGGTAGGCCCCGCGATCGGTGGCCCCATCGAGCAACCGCGTGCGCCCGTCCGCATCGATCCCGGCGCGGTAGCCGATGACTCCCGCGTTTCCGCGCCCCGGACTGCCCACGCGCAGCCGGAAATCGGCCGTCGCCGGATCCCCGCCCGGCGACACGAACAGCGGATCGCCGCTCACGTTCGGGCTGCAATTGGCGCCGGTGGGATTGGGGAGGGACGCCCCTTCGGCAAAGAAGAAGTTGTCGCGGATCAGGTTCGTGGCGTCGCCGGAGGTGCTCGTGACCCGCTCGTCGAACGTCCGGTCGCCGGTCGGGTTGTCGGGCATCACCATGATGTTGTTGACGATCCGGACCTCACGGCAGTCGTTCTCGAAGATCTGCGGGTACAGCAGGCGGGTGGAGGCGCTGTTGTGCCAGGCCGTGTTGTGGACGATATCCACGCGGGTGGCTTTGTACCCGTGGATGCCGGACCCGCCGTTCTGCCAGGTCACGTTGTTCTGCACCAGCGTGCGCCCCGTGTACCGGGACTCCGTGTAGGAATCCAGGATGATCCCGTTGCCGTCGGAAAACGCC
>JAHFSL010000224.1 GCA_023265785.1 Candidatus Coatesiibacteriota bacterium
GGCGGCCGGCGCAGGAGGGGGCGTCCCGTCAGGACCGCCCGGTCCTCGGCGCCGTAGAGCCGCGCCTCGCGGCAGGTCGCCTCGTTGACGCCCTGCGTGATGTGGACGGCGCCCCGGGCCGCGGCCTCCCGCGTCTCCACGGCCACGTCCATCTCCTCGGCGGTGACGTCGGTCAGGTCATCGGCCTCCCCCGTCACCATGTGGCAGTGGCCGCGCGCTTCCACCTGGCGCAACCCGTTCGTGTACCGGAGCGAGTCGCAGGTCAGGTTGAGTTTCCGCTCGGTGTCCGTGAGACGCACCCGCCCGGTCGCCGTGGCCTCGGCGGTGGTGCGCAGGGTCTCCAACCGGTCGGCCCACAGGGTCGAACTGGCCCGGACGACCACGACCTCGCCGGTGAAGATGGCGCGGCCGTCATGCCCCTTGTATTCCACCTGGCGCCCCCGGATCCGCACCGGAACGTCCAGCGCGGAGGTGGAGGACATGGCGGCCGGGGTCGCCGCGGCCGGGTGATGCAGGGCGCCGGCGGTCGGCGCGGCGAGGGCCAGGGCCGGCACCAGGGCCAGAACGATCAGATCGCGCCCGTGGCCAGGAGCGCGTCGGCCGCCTCGCGCGTGTCGGCCTCGATGCGGACCTTGCCGCCGAACACGAGCCGGGCCAGCGAGGGCAGGGCGGTGGCGCGCTCCGCCGTCAGGGTCACATGGCTCTCCTTGAGCGTGAGCCCCCGGTCCGCCCGGAGGGAGGCGTGTTCCAGGTCGATCACGACCCGGCCGGCGTTCAATTCGGCGTAATGCGAGGTCACCCGCACCGATGCCTTTCGTAATTCCACCACGGCCTTGTTGACGTCCAGCCGGCCCACCGCGCCGTAGTAGGTCGCCACCTGCCGCCCCATCCGCACGAGCATGAACTGCGGCTCCTCGAAATACCGGATCCCCTCCGGGGGGGCCTTGCGTCTGGCCGCCATGTTCGCCTCCTTGGTCCTGTCAGTTCCGCGGCGGGACCAGGTCCTCGACCAGCGGCTTGAATTCACCGGGACTGCGCGCGTCAATCGACGGCTCCGAAACCCGGAGGTTGCCCAGATCGGGATCGGCTTCCAGGCCGGTCCCGGTCATCACGTTGTCCCCCCGCGTCACCCGCACGAACCGGCTGCTCGTCAAACGCTCCTGCCGGGCATCGTACGTCAGTTCCGACGTTTCAAGGATAGCGCCCTGCGACTCCACGCGCACGGCCCCGGTGGCCAGCAAACTGCGGTCCTGGACGTCATACCGGGCCGTCGTGGACGTCAAAACCGCGGGATGGCGGTGCTCCGGCGCGTACCGGGCCCGCACCCGCCTGCCCCCCACCCAGTCGGCCGCGCGCGAATGCCAGGCCTCCTCGGCCCAGATCTCCACCTCCACGCGGCCCTGGACGACCTGGCGGACATGGACCCCGCGCATGTGGGAGTCCGAGCCCTGCGGGACCGGGGACGCCGCCGCGGGGGCCGGGGTGGTCCCGCCGCCGCACCCGGCCAGCCCCAGCAGGACGGCGGCCAGCGCGGGCACCACCTTCCAGCGGTCGTGGAGCCAGACCCACCGCTCGGGATGCGCGCGAATCCGCTCCTCGAGGCGCGCGTTGAACCGCGCCATCAGCGCTCCCTCCTCACCCGGCCCCACCGCGTCGGCGAGCAGTTCCAGCACCACCGCCGATCCGCCGACGCGCGGCACGATGAATCCGCTCACCAGCATCGCGCCCGTGCGCTCCGCGAGTTTTACCGGGCCGACCGGCGTTGCCACCGGCGACCCGAACCAGGCCACGGGCAGGGAGGCCACCCGCCGGCTGGACTGGTCCACCAGCACCCCGAGGACCCCGCCCCGGTTGAGGTGGCGCAGGAGCCCGCGAGCGTCGTTGGTGTCAAAGGTCTCCACCCCGAATCGCGCCCGTAGCCGGTCGGCAAACCGGGAGAGATGGGGGTCATAGAGATCACGGGCGACGACCCCCAGCTGGGGCGTCCGGACCCCGACCGCGGCGGCGGCGATTTCCCAGTTGCCCAGGTGGCCGGTCAGGACGATGACGCCCCGGCCCTCCCGCCGCGCCCGCTCCAGGAGGTCGAGTCCCTCGACCGGGACCGAGGCGGCCAGGGCGTCCCGCGTGAGGCGGGAGACGGCCAGCCACTCACCGAGGACCGACCCGAGGTGGCGGAAGTGGGCCGCCGCGATCCGGGCCGCCCCCGCGGCATCCAGGTCCGGCATGGCACGCCGCAGGTTGGCCCGCGCCTGCCGCGCCGCCCCGAAGGCGATCGCGCCGCCCGCGGCTCCGACAGCCGCCCCCACGCCCCGGGCCACCGGCACCGGGAGCCGACGAAGGCCTTCCGCCGTGGGGCGGATCACGCAATATATTCCGGCGCGCAGGGCCACCTTCCACGCGTGCCGCAGGCGCCCCCTCACGCGGCGCCGGAGCGCAGGAGGTCGTGCAGGTGGACCAGGCCGGCGAGTTTTCCCGCCGCATCCACCACCGGCAGGACCGAGACCGGCCGGGTCTCGGTCAGCCGGATCGCGGCGGCCACCAGCAGGTCGGGCCGGATGGTCATCGGGGCGGCCGTCATGGAGGCTTCGACCTTCATGGTGCCGATGTCGCCTCCGCCGCCCGCCAGGATCCGCCGCAGGTCATGGTCGGTCAGGAGCCCGACCAGCCGCCCGTCCGGCTCCACGACGCAGGTCGCGCCCACCTTCTTGGCCGTCATCTCCAGGATCGCGTCCCGGACCGTCGTCCCCCGGGGCACCGCGGCAATGTCGGCACCCTTGCGCATGATGTCCTCCACCCGCAGGAGCAGGCGGCGGCCCAGCGAGCCCGAGGGATGGAACTTGGCGTAATCTTCCGGCGTCAGGCCCCGGCGCTTCAGGACCGCCACCGCCAGCGCATCGCCCATCGCCAGCGCCGCCGTGGTGCTCACGGTGGGCACGAGGTCCATCTCGCAGGCTTCCTCCCGCACCCCGACATCCAGCACGACCTCGGCCTCCCGGGCCAGCGTCGAATCCGGCCGGCCCGTCAGCGCGATGACCGGCACGCCCAGCCGCTTCAAGGCGGGCAACATGAGGAGGACTTCCGCCGTCTCGCCGCCCCGCGAGAGCGCGAGGGCACAGTCCCCCCGCGCCAGCATCCCGATGTCCCCGTGGCCGCCCTCGGCCGGGTGCACGAAGAGCGCCGGGGTCCCGACCGAGGCCAGCGTGGCCGCGATCTTGCGGCCGATCAACCCCGACTTGCCCATGCCGGTCACCACGACCCGGCCCCGGCAGGTCATGATCAGGTCCACCGCCTGGTCGAAGGACGGCCCGATCCGGTCGCGCAGGGCCAGGATGGCCTCACCCTCCAGCGACAGCACGCGCCGGGCCTCATCCTGCATGGAACTCATGGACTTGATCTTACCGCCCGGTCAGGCGGGATTGGGCGCCGGCGTATTCTCCAGGTAGAGGATTCTGGCGCACGATTCACAAAACACCATTTCTTCCTGCCGTGCGGCCAGCACGACCACCTGGGGCCGGACGGTCACATGGCAAGCGCCGCAGACGGCCTCGCCGCCGCCGGGTGCCTCGACGATCTTGGCCAGCGGCGCCCCGCCGCGGGCCGAACGGATCTGCTCATACCGGAACAGGAGCGGTTTCCCGAAAGAGGCCATCATCCCGCCGCGCTGGGCGTCGAGGTCGCCCCGGACCTTGGTGCACGCCGCCAGTTCCCCGTTGACCTCGGCCTCCACCGCCTTGCCGGCCTTCTCCTTCTCGGCGAGCTCGGCGGCGCGGCGACTGCCGGCGCCCTTGAGCTCGTCCTCCTTCAACATCAATTGGAGGAGGCGGTCCTCCATCTTGCCGGACTCGCCCTTGGCTTTGTCGATCTCTTCCTTGAGGGCGGTGTATTCCTTGTTGGTCTTGACCTCGTACATCTGGCCCGTGTACTTCTTGACCTTCTCTTCCTGGGTCTTGACCTCGATCTCGATGGTCTTGTGTTCCTTGAGCGCGTCGTCCAGGAGCTTCTTCTCCTGCTTCACCAGCTCCTTGAACTCGGCCACCGCATGTTGCGCGGCATCAAGCCGCGCGCGTGCCTCCGCCTCGCGGCGGGACACGTCGTCCAGCCCGACGTCAACCGCCTGTAGGGCGAGGAGCTTCTCGAGGTCCTGGGTGATCAGCATGCCAATTTCCGGCCGTCATTGGTTTCCCATCTTATCAAGGCCGGCCAGCAACCGCTCAACCCGCCCCCGGTCGGCGTCCGCCCCCGCCCGGGGCAGGCCTTCCAGCGCCCGGAGCAGGGCGGCCCGGGCCCCCGGCCGGTCCCCCTTGAGGAACGCCAGATTCCCCAGGAGCAGGTGCGCCCGCCAGAACCCCGGCGCCTCGGCCGTGATGGCCTCCAACTGGCCCTGCGCCGCGACCAGCGCCCGTGCCCGCCCTGCCGCCCCCCCGGGACCGCCCTGGATCAGCATCTGGGCGAGGTTGTACCGCGACATGACCCGCACCGCCATCTCCTGCGGCAGGCGCACCCCCTTGAGGAACGCCGCCACCGCCAGCGCCAGGTCCGGCCCCCGGGCCGCCACCCCCAGCCGGTCCATCTGGACCGCGTAGCTGGCGATGAGGTCGCGGGCCAGCGGCGGCCCGTCCGCCCACCACTTCCACAACCCGCGAAACCGGGTGGCCCGCCAGGCCCGGGCGGAGTCGTCCAGCCCGTAGCCCGTGCCCAGCGGCGGCCGCAGGACCAGCCCGATGGGACGCAGAACCCCTTCCCCGCCCCCGTGCTGGGAGGTGTAGACGAGCGGCCGCACCGGCCGCACGGTGTAGGTGAGGAGTTCGTGTTCCCGCGGAATGACATCCGGCATCCGGCGGTGCGCGGTCTCGCGGTACCAGTCGTAGTCGAGGAACACCGCGGCGGCCACCTCCACATCCGGCCGTCGCCCCTCCGCCTCGACCTGCTCGAGGAGCGCAAAGAGGTCATAGTCGCCCTCGCAGAAGATCACCGCGCCCGGCGGCGCCACCAGCAGGAGATTCCAGCCGTAGTCGTAGGAGAGATAGTTGCGCGAGGCATCCACGACGGGTGCGTGCGCCAGGTACAGTCCGCCCCCGATGAGGGCCGCGCAGGCCCACGCCATCGCCTCGCGCGCTCGGGGCACGAACCGCAGGCCCCAGGCCACGCCGAGTCCCGCGAGTAC
>JAHFSL010000225.1 GCA_023265785.1 Candidatus Coatesiibacteriota bacterium
TGCGGTCAAGTCGTTCACGCACCAGGCGCCCATCGTCCTGCCCACGATCTATGTCAGCTACCTGGCGATGGCGGCCGGGGAGAACAGCTATTTTCAGTGCTGCAACGATGGCCCCATCTCGCCGTTGGATTTCAAGACCCAGTCCTACTTCCTCGTCTTCTTTCCCCTGAACCAGAAGACGAATTTCAGTCTGTACGAGCAGTACCACACGGCCGATGCCTATGCGACCCTGGGCGGATTGAGCCCCTCCATCACGGCGAACGCGGGTGGGTGCAGTGGCGGCGTGGGTTGGATCCCCGGGTGTGCCGTGGAGCGCGCGCCCGCCTGGTACCTGCCGCCCACCTACGCCGGATGTGCCACGGGTGTTCCGTTTCACAACCTGTACAAACTGGTCTCGAATTCGCCGCTGATCTGGGAACTGGATTCAGGCGACAGCCACAACGGCGCTGAGGTCAGCACCTGGGTCGGCACCACCAGCCTGACCTATGCGGGCTACTCGAGCTATGTCTACGCGCGGACCTGTCTGGGTTCGACCAACCGGGACGGCCTGTATGTCATCAACACCAGCGAGACGACGCCAACGACGGTCCATGTGTTTTCCTGGGATGCGGTCGGCCTGGCGTGGTCCTACCAACGGACCGCTGAATTGGACGTGGACAGCCAGTGGTTCTTCTACCTGCCGGATCCACCGTTACCGGGAGGCCAGAATGCCTACCGGTTCATTTCCTCGGACACCCGGTTCGTCCTCTTCAAGGCCCTGCCGTTCACCGGGAATCCCAACACCAACGCCCAGTGCCCGAATCGGGAGAACGGGTTCCTCGTCAACCAGGGAAACCCGGCCACCTTCTACGCCTTCGCGGAAAACGACAGCCCGAAGGGGGGCACGCTCATCGTGACGAATCTTGGAGCTGCCGCAACCTACAACATCTACAAGTACTACTCGTGGAACCCGTCGCTTCCCATTGTTTCGACCAAGCATCAGAACAGCAATCTCGTGGGGAGCTCCGGCTACTGGCTGGCCCGTCGCATCGGTGATACCGTGCCTGCCGGGTACCTGACGCCCGGTAATCCCCATGTGTACGCCCAGGGGTACGATAACGGCGCGTGCGATGAGCGGTCGTTCTACAAGGTCAAAATCACCGGGGGCGGTCCGATTCAGGTGTACTCAGGCTACCGTCTGAACGACTCGTTCGGGGGTGGCTCGGTCTTCCACGCCGACAATGGCACCCCTGCCGGCACGGTGTACTGGTATTCGCTCACGGAACTGGGTGGGTCGGGCAAGATCTGCCCCAGCCCGTATTACGGCACGATGACGGTGGATGTCTTCCTGCCCAAGGGCGGAACCTCGGTGCAGGCCGTGAATGACGCCATCGGATCGTACTCCGCGCGGTACACCACGAACGGCGCCGACCAGTGCATCTCGTTCCTGGCGCTCTCGCCGCCCGTCCAGGGGGAGGCCTACAATTGGAAACTGACGGCGACGGGAGGGACCATCGCGGTGGCGCAGTACCAGATTTGTTCCTTCCACCAGAAACTCTTCTCCGCGCCCTTTGTCGCCCAAGGGGTCCACTACAACATCATCGCGCCGCCGGTCGTCTTCTCCGGCCAGTCCTTCTGGATCACCATCGTGGTCGTCGCCACGGCGGGCGGGACCGAGACGGACTACTGCGGCACCTCCTCGTTTACCTCGACCGATCCCGCCGGGAAGATTGAGGGGTCGGTGATGGACGGCTACAACTACACGTGGGACTCCAACGTCGGTGGCTCCTGTCCCGCCTGCACCGGCGCGTGCGATAACGGGATTCGCCTGTTCATGAACGTCACCATGAGCAAACTCGGCCTCCAGACCCTGGTGGCCACGGACATCATTGACGGGTCCATCGTCGGCATCACGGCGTTCATGGTGGTCGGGGCGGACGTGAAGCTGACCAAGGAGCCCAGGCTGACCGTCGGCGCCTCCGGCGATACCGTCGCGTTCCGGGTGTGCTGGAGCAACTTCTCCAGCGCTTCGGCCTTCACCTTTGTGATCACGGATGCCGTCCCGATGGGAACGCAATTTGTCCCCGAGGCCGGGACCGGGGCCTTCGACTGCGGAAATACGGACGGCGTCACCCCGCGGGTGGCCTATTCCACCGCCACCTCCACGACGCCCCCTGCCGCATTCACGGAGGCCAACCCGATCGCCGGCACCCGCTGGCTCCGGTTCACCATTCCGCAATCCGGCGTCCAAACCACCGGTTGTGTGTGCTATAGAGTTACGGTCAACTAGTGCCCGGGGCCCGGGGACGGGCTAGAATGGGCGGTGTGAGAGGGCTGGGACGGACAGTCAGGGCCGTGGGGATGGCGGCGGCGGTCTGGACGGCGGGCGCGCCCGTCGTCGCCGGGACGACCGAGACGATCACCGTGGCCTTCCTCCCCTGGGCGGGGTATGGCGACTGGACGCTGGCGATGCGCGCGTGCCTCAAGCAGTTCACCGGCGAGCACCCGGGTGTGGCGGTCCGGGAGTTCCAGACCGTATGGCTCCCGGCCGCCTTCTCTGAAGCCGGGACCATCATGAGCACGGCGGCAGCGGCGGGACCCGATGTCCTGTGGGTGGACACCATCCGGCTGGGGGACTGGGTGCGCGAGGGGCTCCTCCAGCCCCTCGACGAGCAGATTGAAAGTTGGCCAGGAAAATCCCGCCTGCTCCCGGCGTGGCGGGAGAGCCTCAAGATCGAGGGTCATGAATGGGGGATCGCGGAGCCGCCGCACGCGGCCATCCTGGCCGTTTCGGGGGCCGCCACGGGCGGCGAAGTCCCGGTGCTCCAATCCTGGGAGGATGTGGCCCGGCTCGCGTCCCGCCTGACGACGGCCAAGCGGGCGGGACTGGGGTTCGTGCGGGGGTGGGGATTGGCGGGCCTGTGGTACGCCGCCGCGCGGCAGGGCGGCATGGCCGATCCCACGGTGGCCACGGACGGTCACCTGGCATTCAGCCTGGCGGACGACGCCGCCGTGCGCGCCGCCGAGTCCCTCCGTGATCTGGGCGACGCCATCCGGAAGGGCGGCGGTCGCCTGCTCTTCGGGGACGATCTCTGGCAGCAGACCGCCTCCTTTGCCAAGGGTGAGATTGCGGTCGTCCTGACCACCACGAACGAGGTCATGCGGGATCCGGCCGTCCGCGCCGCGAAGGCCCTGCTGGCGCCGGTGCCGCTTCCGTCCGGTGGCGGGGTTCTGTCCTGGCCCGTCTACGGCACGGTGACCGCCCTGCCACGCTGGGTCAAGGACCGCGCCCGCCGCGATCTCCTCTGGGAGTATGCGACCACCGTGTCGGAACATAACCCGGAGTTTGATCGCCTGTTTCTGGACACGCTCCTGAAGTCGGGAAGCCTGCCGGGCCCCAACACGATCCTGAACAATCCGGACCATCCGGTCGTGCGGGCGATGCCACCGACCTGGCGTGACACCATCCGGGCCGCGCTCACGGCCACCCGGGCGGTTCCCCCGTACGGCGACCTGCGTGAGATGGCCGGGCGGTTGTCGCCGGTCCTGGAAAAGCTGATGCAGGAAGGCGGCGATGTGCGGGTGGCCCTCGCCGCCGTCCAGCAGTCCTACGACAACGAGGTGCGGCTCAAGGCGCGGCGGGCTTCCGGTGCATGGCAGGTGCTCGCCTATGGCATCCTGGCCCTGTTGGCCCTCCTGCTCGTGGTCAACCTCGGGCTCCTGGTCCGGAGTCTGATGGTGGAGGTCAAATTGATGCGGCAGACGACCGGCGGCGGGCTCTCGCGTGACGCGATCCCCATCCTCCTGGTCCTGTTTCTCCCGGGTCTGCTCCTCTCGCTCGTGTTTGCGGCCGTTCCGCTCCTCCGCGGGCTCCAGTTGAGCACCATGTCGGCCGTCCTGCGGGATGGGGGACACTTCGCGGGCCTGGCGAACTACTTCGAGGTCCTCATCAACCCCCTCACCCAGATGGTGGCCTGGAATACGATTCGGTTCCTGGGCTGGTCGTTCGTGCTCGGGTTTATTGCCCCGCTGGTCCTGGCCCTGATCCTGTCGGGTCTGCGCCGGATGCAGTTGATCGCCCGGACGCTGTTCTTCCTGCCCGCCGTGGCGAATGCCGTCGTCATCGCCCTGCTCTGGGAGCAGATGTACGCCCCGACGGGATTCATGAATCAGGTGCTCGGGGTGCTCGGCATCGGCCAGGTCAAGTGGCTGGAGGAGCCGGCCTGGGCGATGTTTTCCACCGTGCTGGCCCAGGCCTGGTCCACGATCGGCGTGGCGGGGCTGATCTACCTCGCGGGCCTGTCCACGATCCCCGAGTCGCTCTACGAGGAGGCCGAGATGGCCGGCGCGAGCCTGCCGGTGCGGTTCATGACCGTGACCTGGCCGCACCTGAAACCGCTGGTCAGCATCTCGTTCGTGGGCTGGCTCCTGTCGGCCGCGCGCACCTCGGAACATATTCTCCTGCTCACCGCGGGCGGACCCGCCCGGTCCACCTATGTCCTGGGACTGGACATCTTTACCCAGGCGTATGTCAAGATCCAGATCGGCTACGCCATGGCCGAAGTCTGGCTCCTGGTGGCGTTGATCCTCGTGCTGGCCATCTATCAGATGCGGGTCGTGCGCGAGGGCCAGTTGAAGGTGGCCTAAAGCGGTGCCCCTCCTCCTGCCGTTCCGCCGCGCGCCCGCCGAGGAGAAAGCCGTCCTCGCCCTGGCCTATCCGCTGGCCGTGGCGCTGGCCGCGTTCGTCGCGGCCCCCCTGCTGATCCTGTACCTCTCCTCCATCGGGGATGTGTCCGATTACTGGAACGGGGACAGCCTGCCCGTCTCCATCAAGCGGTACCTCGGGCCCGATGCGTTCTACACCCGGTACCTGTACCAGCGCTACGATTCATGGACCGGCGGGGTCATCTCGCACGATTATCCGGAACACTGGGCGCCCGGGCTCAAGATCACGGACGCGGTGACCGCGCCGGTGGCGCCGCCGCCGGGTGTCTGGCGGCGGCAGGCGATGGACGCCCGCGAGTGCCTCATGAAAACCATGCCCTGGACCCACAAATTGCCGCTTCACCTCTCCTGGTCCTGGCTGGCCGGTGCTGAAACCGTCCTCGGATTCTCCGGTGAGCTGGGGGCCGACTGGCGCGCCCACCTC
>JAHFSL010000013.1 GCA_023265785.1 Candidatus Coatesiibacteriota bacterium
GGCCAGCACCCGGGGGGAGACGACCGTCAATTTCTATCGGGACGTTCACCACAAGGGCGTCACCGTCATCGGCGCCCACGCCTGGGCCGTGCCCCCCCGTGATTCCGGGGCCGGGCTCTGGACGATGGACGACGACTACGCCGCCTTCTTCCGCCTGCTTTCATCGGGCCGTTTGCATCTGGGGCCCCTTACCACCCACCGCGTTCCCTCGGAACGGGCGGTGGCGACGTACGACGCCATGCTGGCGGGTGACCCGGCCATGATCGGGACCGTCATCGACTGGGCCTAGCGGCCTGCCCCGGCGGCGGGTCCTACAGTCCGAGCGGGCCGAAGGCGGGGGCGGCGTTGCCTGCGGCGTCCACCAGGGTGCAGGCGGGGTCGGATCCCCAGCCGTACCACAGCGTTGCCCCTGCGGGAGCGGGTGCGCGCAGGGAAACCAGCACTGCACCGGGCTCGCGGGGATCAGGCAGGGCGTCGAAGACCAGCCCAAGATCGGCGCCGGCGGCATCGCGGACCGAGAACCCGCGGATATTCCGATCGGGGCCGAGGTCCCCGTGCGCGCCGGTGTACCAGACGCGGATGCGGTCGCGCTTTTCGCCCTCCACGTCCGCGCGGGCCAGATGCGGGCCCGGGGCGATCTTCATCCGGGCGTGCGCCAGCCGCAGGGCCTGGCGGGCGAGCCGTTCGCCCAGGATCTTGAGTCCCGGCGTTGCGATGTGGATGGCGTCGTCCAGCGGCAGGTCCACGGAAGTCACCATGGCGGCGTGGGCCAGCGGGGCGAGGGCGAGCCGTTGGAGCTCGCGGATCGCGGTCCACCGGGCGGGCGGGACTTCGGGAATGACCGTCCGGCCGATCTGGACATAGAGGAACGGGAGTCGGGGCGCGCCCAGGTCCGCGCGGGCGGCCGCCACCCAGGCGAGGAACCGCTCCAGGAACGGCGACGGCTCGACTTCAAAGCCCTCCGACTCGCCCTGGTACCACAGGCATCCGGCCACCCGGCCGCCGGCGGCGCGCACCTGCCGGAGCATCGACCCGTACAGTGACCGGCCGCCCTCGTCCCGCTTTCCCGGATCCCACTGCTCCATATTGGTGCCGCCGTGGGCGCAGGGGATCAACCCGACCGGCACGCCGGTTTCCAGCACCAGCCGCCGGGCAAAGGCCAGGCCCGGCCCGGCGCCCCGGTCCCGGGTCTTCCGGTAGTTGGGGACAAACTCGTTGCGCTGGGCCTCGCTCATACCCCACCAGTGGACGGGATCGGGCGATTCGGGGAGCCAGTGCAGGGGTTCCTCCGCCCGCTTCCAGACCCCGCGCATTTCGAGGACATGCACCAGCGGGTGCGGTGGCTCCACGCCCCGAAGGATCCCCACGCCCTCCATATTGGACTGGCCGGCGAGCACCCAGAGGTCGCCCACCAGGATTCCGTCCGCGGTCACCCGGCCGCGGCGGCGCCCGTCAGCCCGGATCTCGGCTTCCACCCGCCAGGGGCCGCCCGTGGGCAGGCCGGCCAGCCGGGCTTCCCACACGCCGTCATGCGCCACCCCGGCCCGGCGCCACCCCAATCCGGGCACCTCGCGGGTGCGGTGGGTGACGCGCGCCACCACCTCGCCCTCGACCGTCGCCGTGCCCCCGAAACTGACCGTGGCTTTGCCGCCGGGGCCGCGTTGGAGGACCTGTTGGGGGAGCAAACCGCGCGTGATGTTCACACGCGCCTCAACTGCCGACCTGGATCTCCCAGGGATTCTGGAGGAACTTCTTGGCGAACTCCAGGCAGGCTTCAAGCCCCAGGAAGACCATTTCCTTGGATTCCCACGCCCCCTGCGACTGGTACGGCTTCGCGGGCCGGTACATGCGCAGGACGTACCCGTTGGCCACCTTGCGGATGGCAATCGTGACGTCGCGCTCGGTGTCGAGAGGTTCAAAGGCCATGACGGGGTCATGATAGCGTGGCGGGTTTGCTGGGTACAATGGGCATCACCCCCGATGAGGCCGGACCTGCTCTCCCATGAGGATTCCGCGCTCATCCTCGTGGACGTCCAGGAGCGGCTCGTGCCCGTCATCCACGGGTCCGCCGCCCTGCTGGCCCGGCTGGAGCTCCTCCTGGCCGCCGCCGCCCGGCTCGGGATTCCGGTCATCGCCACCGAGCAGTACCCCCAGGGGTTGGGAGCCACGGTCGCCGTCCTCCGGGCCGCCATGCCCGGCGGGTCCACGCCGGTGGCCAAGGTGGAGTTCTCCTGCGCTCCCGTGCCAGAGTTCGCCGCGCGGCTGGCCGCGACCGGACGGCGCCAGGTGGTGATCGCGGGAATTGAGGCCCATGTGTGCGTCGCCCAGACCGCGCTGGACCTGGTCCGGGACCGCCCGGGCGAGGTGTGGGTCGTGGCGGACGCGGTGGGCTCGCGGCGGCCGGATGACGCGCGGATCGCGCTGGACCGGATGCGCGGGGCGGGCATCGGGATCACGACGGCCGAAGCGGTGGTCTTCGAGTGGCTGCGGCGCGCCGGCACACCCGAGTTCAAGGAGCTGTCGGCGCGGATCAAGGCGGTGGCCTGACATGGCGGACCGGCTGTTCATCGCGCACGCTCCCACGCCCGCCGACGGCTGGCGGACCGGCACGCTCGCGGCGGCGGCCGACCGGGCCAAGGCGGCGGGCTACACCGCTCTGCGGCTGGATTTCACCTGGGCCGCCGCCCAGCCCGGGGGGCCGGGTCCGTTGACCTTCTCCTCGCTGGACCTGCCGGTCCAGCTGGTGCGCGCCAAGGGGCTGGCGGTCGTGGTGGGCGTGGACCATTCCGTGGTGCCCGACTGGGTGGATTTCGGGGAGTACGCGCTCAAGGACCCGAACGGCCACCCGGTCTGCCTGCCCGACGGCGACCAGCCCCTGCTGACCCTCAACGCCAAGCAGGTGCGCGACTGGGTGGGCGACCTCTTCAAGGGGTGCGCCGCCCACTGGAAGTCCGCCGTGACCGCCTACGTGGACCTGTCGCCGCATCTGGCCGAAGCCCGCGCGCACCGCGCTGACGGGGCGATGCTGGACCACTCGGCACGGTGCGCCGCGGCGTACCGGATGTGGCTGCGCGCCAAGCACGCGGACTTCCGCACCCTGAACGCCGCCTGGGACACCACCTACGGGGCGTGGGACGAGGTGCCGCCCGGTGAGGGCGCCCGCAAGTCCTCGCAGGCCGACTTTCACCTCTTCCGCTACTCCACGATCGCCTCGTGGGTGGACTTCCTGCGCAAGGCCGTGGACGCGGGCCACCATGGCGCGGCGTACGCCTTCCGCAGTCCCGGGTGGCGCAAGCCCTCCGACCTGGGCGGGATCGGCTTCGACCTGGGCCGGTTCATGCGCGGGACCGACATCTACCTGGGCGACGACATCACCGACCCGTGGGCGCTGGCGATGACCCGAACCGCGGCGGAGCTCTGGCAAAAGCGGTTCGGGGCCGATGCGACCGAGCCGGGATGGGGGGCGGCCTGGCCGGGTCCGGAGTCCCTCAAGGAAGTTCCCAAGTGGGGCAAGACGCTCTACGATCAGGGCGGCATCCTCTCGGTCCGCCAGCCCGTGGTCGGCGCGCCGGGCAAGGCGATGGAAGCCGAGGTGCGCAAGGTCGTGCCCCTGCCGGCACCCCAGCCGAAGAACAACCGGCGCGCGGTCTACGTCAGCGCGGCCGAGGCGCAGTTCTGGGACGGCACCGACCATGACGAGGCGCGCGGCGTCTGGTGGGCCGTCACCGAGGGGGGGAAGAAGACAAACCTGGACGTGGTCTCGGACGGGATGTTCATCAACTCGCCCGGCACGCTCTCGCGCTACTCGGCGGGGATCGAGATCGTGTATGCCAAGACGATGGCCAAGGACGCGCGCGCCGCGCTGGCGCAGGCCGGGAAGAACGGCGTCCGGCTGGTCATTCACCGCCCCGAGATCGCCGGAACGCTCGACGAACACGGCAAGCCGCAAACCCCCCTGGCGGGGTAGGCCCTAGCCGGGGAGAAAGCAGGCGAGAGCGAGGAGTTCGGCCAGTTCGTTGAGGGCCCCGAGCGTGTCGCCGGTCAGCTCGCCGAACCGGCGGCGGACGACGCGGAGCCAGCCCCAGACCAGCACGGGGATCAGGACGAGAGCGAGGAGTTCGCGCCCGTCGGAGAAGGGCAGGAGCAGAACCGGGAGGACCGAGGCGCCAAGGAGGGCGCCCCACCCTGGGCGGGGGGCCGCCGCGGTCAGCCTGCCGCCGCCCCCGTAGGGCGCACGGCGTAGGGCCAGGACCATCGCCCAGCGGCCCAGGACGGGGGCGGCGATGAGCGCCGCCGCCGGGTGGGCGAGTGGCGAGGCGAGGACCGCGACGCGCCAAAGAAGATTGAAGGCGAGCCCGGCCACGCCGAACGTGCCCAGCCGGGGGTCGCGCATCACGGCCAGCCGGGCGACGGGGGGGCCGGCGATGCCCAGCCCGTCGCACGTGTCGGCAAACCCGTCGAGATGGAGGGCTCGCGTCAGGAGCACCGGGACAAGCGAAGCCACGACCGCCCGGGGGAGCGGGGGGAATGCCGCCAACCCCATCCAGGCTAGGGCCGCGACCGCGCCGACGAGCAGGCCCACCGCGGGGTACCAGCCGATGGCCCTGGCCAGCCCGGCCCGGTCGCGGTGGACCCGGGAAGGGACCGGGAGAAGGGTGAGAAAGCTGACGGCGGAAAGCAGGCCCCTCACCGACGCTCCCCCTTCACGGCCACGGCCACGCCGGCCACGAGCAGTTCGACCCGGCCGGCTGTCCGGGCCAGCCGCGCATTGACCGCGCCCAGCAGGTCCTGGAACCTCCGGCCGGCTGGCGTGGGCGGGACGACCCCGGACCCGACTTCATTGGAGACGGCGATCAGCCGCAGGCGCCGGAATCGGGCCACGGCGACCAACCGGTCCACGGCCGTCAGGATGGCGCGGTCGGGAATCCGGTCGGTCATCAGCCGGGCGATCCAGAGGGTCACGCAGTCCAGGATGACGGTCGTTCCAGGCGCGAGGGCCGCCAGCCGGTCGGGGACCGACCGGGACTCCTCGATCGTGCGCCACCCGGCGGGCCGTTCCCGGCGGTGGGCGGCGATTCGGGAGCGCATCTCGCCGTCGCGTGGGCTGGCCGTGGCGAAAAAGACAACGGACGAGCGCTTGCCGGCCAGCGCCACCGCGCGCCGGCTCTTGCCGGAACGGGCGCCGCCCAGGAGCAGATGGATCACGCGGGGGCGGTGGGTGTCGGAGCGGACTTGTCCGAGACGCCGGCGGATTCGAAGGTGGCCATTTCGTTCAGGATCCGGCAGGCGGCCTCGACCAGCGACATGGCCAGGACCGCGCCGGTTCCTTCGCCCAGCCGGAGGCCGAGCGACAGGAGGGGCGCCAGGGACAGGTGCGCGAGCGCCGCCTGGTGGCCGCGCTCGGCCGACCGGTGGGCGGCGATGAGGTGCTCCCGCAGGGCGGGGGCCAGGCCGCACGCGATCAGGGCCGCGGCGCCCGAGATGAATCCGTCCACGATCACCGGCGTCCGCCGGGCGGCGCCGCACAGCATGACGCCCACCAGCGCCCCGATCTCGAACCCGCCCACCGCGGCCAGGACCGCCAGGGGATCCCGGGGGTCGGGGTGGTGAAGGGCCAAAGCCTCCCGGATGACCACCGCCTTGCGCACCCGGCGGTCCTCGTCAATGCCGGTGCCGTATCCGGTCACCTCCAGCGGGTCCAGTCCGGTGACGGTGGCCACGATGGCGCTCGCGGCCGTCGTGTTGGCGATCCCCATCTCGCCCGTCGCGAGCAGGTCGGCGCCGCGATCCAGTTCGGCCGCGGCGATCCGGATGCCGGCCTCGACGGATGCCCGGGCCTGCTCCCGGGTCATCGCGGGCCCGTGCCGGAAATTGGCCGTCCCCGGGCCGATGCGGGCGTTGACCAGGTCGGGGTGCGGTGGCAGGACCTCGGCGACGCCGAGGTCGGCCACGACGATCCGGGCCCCGGTTTGTCGCGCCAGGACATTGATCGCCGCTCCGCCGTGCAGGAAGTTGAGCACCATCTGAGCGGTCACCGCCTGCGGATAGGCGCTCACGCCCTCGGCGGCCACGCCGTGGTCGGCGGCAAAGCAGAAGACGGTCTTGCCCGCGAAACCGGGCCGATCCTTCCCGGTCGTCGCGACGACCTGCCGGGCGAGAGCCTCCAACTGGCCGAGGCTTCCGGGCGGCTTCGTGAGTCGGTCGAGCCGGGTCTGGGTCCGTTCCAGAAGGGCCGGATCATGGGGCCGGATGGCGGCGGCGACCTCCTCAAACCGGGACATGGCGCCAGTATACGCCGCCCCCCGGGAGTAGAATGGCGCCGTGCGGTTGGACCGGATTTACACGAGGACCGGCGATGGCGGGACGACGGCGCTGGGTGACGGCCGCCGAGTCCCCAAGACCCACCCGCGGATTGAGGCGTGCGGGGCCGTGGATGAGCTGAACGCCGTCCTCGGCCTGCTCTCGGCCGCGGTGGGAAGGCCGACGCGGGCCCTCATTCGGTCCGTTCAGAACGACCTCTTTGACGTGGGCGCCGACCTGTGCATTCCGCCTTCGGACAAGCCGTACGCCCGCAAAGCCTTGCGGGTGTCGGCCGTTCAGGTCGCCCGGCTGGAGCACGAGATTGACCGGTACAACGCGGAGTTGAAACCTCTCAAGAGCTTTACGCTCCCCGTCGGAACCCCTGCCGCGTCGTGGTGCCACCTGGCACGGACGGTCTGCCGCCGGGCGGAACGGCGGGTGGCCGCACTCGCGGAGCGCGAACCGGTCAATCCCGAGGTGCTCCGGTACCTCAACCGGTTCTCAGACCTCTTGTACGTTCTCACCCGGGTCCTGAATGGGAACGGGAAGCGGGACGTCCTCTGGGTGCCGGGACGCCACGCGAATCCCTAGGTGACCCCGGCGGTGGCGGGCCGCGGCCTTACGGTGGCCGTGTTCGGGACGGCGTCTCATGTCGGCAAGAGCCTGGTCGTCGCGGGGTTGTGCCGGATGCTGGCCCGGCGGGGCATCCGGGTCGCGCCGTTCAAGGCCATGAACATGTCCAACAATGCAACGGTAACCCTCGACGGCGCCGAGATTGGCCTTGCCCAGGCGGTGCAGGCGGAAGCCGCCGGGATCGAGCCGACGGCGGAGATGAATCCGCTCCTGCTCAAGCCGACCGCGGGCCGCGGGTTCCAGGTTATCCACCTGGGGCGGGCTCTGGGGCACGTCACACCGCGCCGGTGGGGCCGGATCGCGCCCCGGCTCTGGCCGCGAACGATTGCCGCAGGCCGGCGGTTGATCGGTCGCCACGATGTTGTGATCATCGAGGGTGCGGGGGGGGCCGCCGAACCGAATCTGCGGCGGACCGACCCGGCCAACTTTCGGGTGGCTCACGCATTGAGGGCACCTGTCTTGCTGGTCGGGAGCATTGAGTTTGGCGGCGTGTTCGCGGCGCTCGCGGGAACGGTGGCCGCGCTGCCGGCCACGGACCGGCGTCTCATCAGGGGACTCCTGATCAACAACCATCACGGCGACCCCGCCCTGCTGGGGATGGCTCCATCCTGGTTGCGCGAACGCACCGGGGTGCCGGTTCTTGGCGTTCTCCCTCACCTGGACGGTCTTGGTTTCCCCGAGGAGGATGATCCGCCCCAAGCGGCCGGGTCTCCCCGTGACCGGGCCGGCCGGTTGCGGGTGGAGGTGGTGCGGCTTCCCGGCGTTTCGAACTTCACCGATCTGGACGCCTTCAGGGCGGAACCGGACGTGGATCTGGTGTGGATTGACGCGCCACAGTCCCGGACGCCGGCAGTCCTGATCCTCCCCGGCTCGAAAAATACGATTGAGAGCTTGGGGATTCTCACCGCACGGGGGCTTGATCGGTACCTCGTCCGGGCGGCCCGCGCCGGCGCGC
Organism: Candidatus Coatesiibacteriota bacterium; assembly: GCA_023265785.1. Lineage (GTDB taxonomy): Bacteria > Oederibacteriota > CAKKQC01 > CAKKQC01 > CAKKQC01 > JAHFSL01. The sequence continues at coordinate 7,889 of JAHFSL010000013.1, forward strand.
ATGTCGTCGGATTGTGCGGCGGATATCAGATGCTCGGGAGCCGGGTGGATGATCCCCATGGCGCCGAGTCGCGCCTGCGCCGGGTCCGGGGGCTCGGAGTGCTTTCCGTCACAACCCGGTTTGCCGGCAACAAGACCACGGTGCGGGTGCGCGCCCGCCACCGGCGGTCCGGACTCCTCGTGGACGGATTCGAAATGCACATGGGCCGGACCACCGCGCCGGGGAGCGGCGCCGTGTTCGACCTCCTGACTCGCACCGGCCGGGAGGGATGCGAGAACGCATCCGGCCGCGTCTGGGGCACCTACCTGCACGGCGTCTTCGACGAGCCGGGGTTCCGACGGTGGTTCCTCGACCGGATTCGGCTGGAGCGGGGCTGGCCGCCGGTCGGACGTCTGGGCCGGCCGGAACGCGAGCGCAGGTTGGCAGCCTACAACCGGATCGCCGACGCGCTCGAGGCCTCGATTGGCTGGCACCGGGTGCGCTCGCTGATTGACAACTCCCGGTGAGGTTGTTATAACGACCGTACAACTGAATCAGGCTTCAGGGTGATCGGGAACGCCGTGGAAATCGGCGACGGCCCCGCCACTGTCAGCGCTGACAAGCCCGCAGATGAGCCACCGGGGCGACCCGGGAAGGCGCGGGGGAGGATGAAGCGCAAGTCAGGAGACCGGCCCTTGGAAGCGATCCGCCACCCCATAAAGGAGGATCGAATGACGAGGGTCACTCGAGCCATGTTCGTGCTGTGCCTGTGCCTGCCCGCGTCCGTCCGGGCCGCCGCGGTGTCGTCCACCCCGCTGACGACCCCGGCTCTTTCCGCCACCGCGTTCGCCCGGCCCGCGTCCGCGACGAAAGACGTGATGAGTCCGCCCAACGGCAATTTCACGCTCAAGGAAGTGGTTCCAGCCGATCCGCATGACCGGATGCCGGTGCTGCGCACCGCGCCGCTTCTGGTGCCCGACGACCTGGGGAAGTCGCCCCGGTTCTCGACGGAGGACCTCGAGAATCTCCTCAAAGGGTTGCGCGTCGAGCCGCTCCTGTCACGGAGCGAAACCGGTGGCGAGCCCGAAACGGCGGCGCCGGTCGTCGAGCCGGTCGTCGTGACCGCCTCGCGGGTCCCCCAGCGGCTGGCCGAGACGGCTGATGCCATCGCCATCGTGACCGCGGCGGATGTCCGGATGAACCACGCCACCGATCTGGGCGGCGCCCTGGAGCGCGCGCCCGGAACCGAGGTGACCCGGTATGGCCCCGCGGGTGCGACGTCCAGCGTGGCGGTCCGCGGTTCCCGTCCCGCCCAGACGCTGGTCATGGTGGACGGCCGGTCGGTGAACAGCCCGGTCACGGGCGACGCCAACCCGTCCCTCATCGTGCCAGGCACCATGGATCGGATCGAGGTCCTGCGCGGCCCCTCGGGCCTCCTCTACGGGTCCAACGCGGTCGGCGGGGTGGTCAATGTCCTCACCCCTCCCGCGCCGGCCGTCCTGGCGGGATCGTTTGGCGGCGAGGTGGGAACCTTCGGCACCGTGACCCGCCGGGTCAGCCTGGGGGGGCCGGTCGGGCCCACGCGGTGGCTCCTGGCCGAGGAGCGCACGGTGACCGCGGGCGCACGGTCCAATGGCGCCTTCCGGGGCGAGAATCTCTGGCTCAAGATGGAGGCCCTGGATCAGCCGCGCGTCACGGTGACCGCGGGTCGGTGGGAGAGCATCCTGGGCGTTTCCGGCCCGCGACCCGCCGCGGATCCGGCCAAGCGGACGGCCAGTCAGGTGTATTTCGGCGACGAGGACGCGGCCTCCACCTTCGACCGCCAGGATGACCGCGTTCAGCATGTTGACGCCCGGGCGGACCTCACGCCCTGGTCGAACCATGAAATCAGCGTGCGGTCGTTCGTCGAGATCGCGGGCAATACCTTCCGCCAGGGGTACTATGCCGGGCCGTTCTACGGGAATCCCGAGGATCGCGAATCGGCGACCGGGACCCAGGCCCAGGGGCTGAGTGCCCAGTACTCCCTCCCGCTGTCCCCCAATTCCGAGAGCCGCGTGACGGGGGGCGTCGAGTGGCGCAAGGACCGGCTCAACGGCAACCAGGATGCGCAGGATCTCACGACGAGCGTCTGGACGCACACGGCCGGCATTCGGGGCCGCGTTGAGACCGGTTCGGCGTTCGCGGAGTGGAAATTGCGACCGCCGGCCGTGCTCGAGGTCATGCGCGGACTGAACCTGGCCGGCGGTGTTCGCTGGGACCATCACTCGCGGTTCGGCGGCATTACCAATCTGCACGGCGGGGTGGCCTACGATGCCGGTCCGGTGACCTTCAAGACCTCCGGCGGGAGCGCGTTCAGGGCGCCGACCCTGAGCGAGATGTTCTGGCCCGAGGGGCCCTACGAGGCCGGGAATCCCAATCTCAAGCCCGAACGGGGCCAGACCTTCGAGGCGGGCGTGGAGCATCGGACCGGTGGGCTCGAGTCCCGGATCGGCGTCTTCCAGCGCGTCATCCGCGATCAGATTGACTGGACACCGGATACCAAGGGCGTCTGGCGGCCATCCAACGTGGGACTGGTGGTCACCCGGGGCGACGAGGCGGAGGCCTCAATCCGCCGGGGCGCGGTCACCGTCGGGGGAACGGTCACCGTCATTCGGGCCACCCAGCGCAAGGACGAAGTCCTGGAGTACGACACGGCGGCGCCCTGGGGGCCCGTGGCCACCGAGACGCGGGACCGGGTCGCCGCTCATGTCCCCCGGTACATGGCCGCGGCCAACCTGGAGGTGGACCTGCCGGAGGGCACGACGGTGTCGCTGGTGGGGCACGGGTCGGGGGAGCGCCTCATGTACCTGGAGGACCTGGGCACGGCGTATCCGCGGACGGTCACGGTCACCAAACGCCTGAAACCGTACGCGACCGCGACGCTTCGGGTCAGCCGCACCTTCGCGCCGGGCGTGGAGGCCTACGCGGGGATCGAGAATCTCACCGACACCCACTATGTCTCGCATTTCGGCCGGTCGGGGATTGATCCCGACAACCAGGACTATCCCATGCCCGGACGGACCTTCTTCGCGGGCGCGACCACCCGGTGGTAGGGCGGGCGGCGCTCCTCCTCGCCACGCTGGCTTCGCTGGTCACGCCCGGCCGCACCCGCGCGTCTCCGGTCCGGCTGGTGGATGATGTCGGGACCACGGTGATGGTGGACGCGAACCCCGGGCGGATTGTCAGCCTGTCCCCGGGCGCCACGGAAATTCTCTTTGCGCTGGGGGCGGGCAATCGGCTGGTGGGGACCTGCAGTTTCTGTGACTGGCCCGCGGCCGCCAGGGCCTGTGCGAAGGTGGGCGATTTCGCTCACCCCAGCCTGGAGGCGATCCTGGCGGCGCGGCCCGATCTTATCGTGGCCACCGGCGGACCCCAGCGGGAACTGGTCTTCAAACTGCGAACCGGCCGCGTCCCGGTCCTGGTTCTCTATCCTGCCACGCTGGAGGCGGTGTTCGCCAACATCACCACCCTGGGTCGCGCTGTCCACCGGGAGCGGCAGGCGGCGACGCTGGCTTCCCGGCTCCGTGGCCGGATCGCCACACTCACTGCGGGGATTGCGGACCTGCCGGCGTTTGCCCGGCCGGTGGTCTATTTCGAGGTCTGGGCCGATCCGTTGATGGCCATCGGGGACACCAGCTATGCCGGCGAATTGATCCGGCTGGCGGGCGGCGTCAACGTGTCCCGGGGGGCGGCGGGGGAGTACCCGCGGCTGTCCGCGGAAACCGTCCTGGCGGCCAACCCGGGCGTCATCATCCTGTCCCACTGCGATGACCCCGCCGGTCCCGCCGCCGCCGTGGCGCGACGGCCGGGGTGGGCCAACCTGGCCGCGGTCAAGGCCGGAAGGGTGTACGCCGACCTGAACATGGATCTGATCGTCCGGCCGGGTCCGCGGCTGGCCGACGGGCTGGACCAGCTCATCCGGCGATTCCATCCCACGGCGGTCAAGTGAGCCGGGCCGCCCGCCGGCTGACGGCCCTCGGCGCCGCTTGCCTGGCGGCGGGAGCCGTGGCCGTCGGCACGGGAGCGACCCGGGTCCCGCTGGCCGATCTGGCGCGTCTGCTCACCGGCCGGGGGGCCGCGGTTCCCGACACGGTCCGGCTGATCGTCCTGGATGTACGGATCCCGCGGGCCATGGTCGGGGCCTGCGTCGGCGCGCTCCTGGGGACCGCCGGCGCGCTCCTGCAAGGCTTCCTGCGCAACCCGCTGGCCGAGCCGTATCTCCTGGGCGTCTCCTCAGGGGCGGCGCTCGCGGTGACGGCTGCCATCCTGCTGAATCTGCCCCTGTTTTTCCACGGTGTGTACCTCCTGCCGCCGCTGGCCTTTGCGGGCGCGCTGGTGACGCTGGCGGCGGTGTACGCGCTGGCGCAGGTGCGCGGACGGATCCAGGTCACGACCCTGGTCCTGGCGGGGGTCGTGGTCAGCGCGTTTCTCTCGGCGGCCATCATGTTGGTGGCGGCCCTGTCATCGGCTCACTACTTCGAGGTGCTGTCCTGGCTGATGGGCCACCTCCAGCCACTGGCGCGCGGGACCCAGAGGTGGCTGGCGGGCTACGCCGTGGTCGGGCTGGGGCTGGCGCTGGCCCAGGCGCGCGATCTCAACGCGCTGGCGCTGGGGGAGGAGGAGGCGGCGGCCCTCGGCGTGAACATCGAGCGGGCCAAGGTGAATCTTTTTGTCCTCTCCTCCCTGCTCACGGGAGTGGCGGTGGCCGCTTCGGGGCTCATCGGGTTCGTGGGGCTGGTCGCGCCGCACGCCGCCCGCCTGCTGGTGGGGCCCGACCATCGCCGGCTCCTGCCCGCCGCCGCGGTGGCGGGCGCAACCCTGCTCCTGCTGTCCGATGCCGTCGCCCGGACGGTCCTGGCGCCCACGGAACTTCCGGTCGGGGTGGTGACGGCACTGGTGGGCGGACCGTTCTTCCTGTGGCTCCTGGTCCGTCATGTCCGGGATCTCGCGGGGCCGCGGGCATGATCGAGACGCACGGCCTCTTCGCGGGGTACGGAACCGCCCGCGTCCTTCGGAATATTGCGCTGGCCCTTGCCCCCGGCCGGGTCACCGGGCTCCTGGGTCCCAACGGGTCGGGGAAAAGCACCCTCCTGCGCGCCCTCGCGCGCCTGCATCCGCCGACCCGCGGAAGCGTCCGGCTGGACGGGCGCGACCTGTACCGGGAAGTCACGGCCCGCGCGGCGGCGCGCCGGATCGCCCTCGTGCCGCAGGAGGAGCGCCACGCCGTACCCCTGACCGTCCGCGAACTGGCCGCCCTGGGCCGCACGCCATACCTGGGCCGGTGGGGCTGGCCCGGCCGGGCGGATCGAATCGCGGTGGACCGCGCGCTGGCCGGGATGGACCTGACGGCGGCGGCGGAACGGGGGGTCGCGGACCTGTCGGGCGGCGAGCGCAAGCGCGCCGTGGTGGCCCGGGCGCTGGCGCAGGAGGCGGGGGTGCTCCTGCTGGATGAGCCGACGGCCCACTTGGATGTCCGGCACGCGCTGGACCTGTTCGGACTCCTGCGCGGACTGGCGGCGGGCGGGCGGGCCGTGCTGGTCGCTTCGCATGAACTCTGGCAGTTGGCCCGATTTTGCGATGGATTGGTCCTGCTGGACCGCGGCCACGTGACCGCCACGGGGACGCCCGCGCGCGTGCTGGGGTCAGGCGCCGCCGCGCGGGCGTTCGGGGTTCGGTTCCGGCTGGTGCGCGCCGGGGGCCGCCTGGTGGCGGTGGCGCCGCGGTGAAACCCGCACTGGTCCTCGTCTCGCACGGAAGTCCCGAAGCCGAGTTCAATCAGGCCTTCCTCAAGGTCGTGGATGCGGTCCGGGCGCGCCGGCCCGAGTGGCGGGTGGAGGGCGGGTTCCTCGAGCGTGCCCGGCCCGCCTTCGCCGACATGCTCGCGGACGTCCTCGCGGCGGGTGACGCTCCGGTGGCGGTCGTACCCTGTTTCCTGTTTCCCGGAGGCCATACGGAGGATGACGTGCCCGCCCAAATCGCGTCCGTCGCGCGCCGATTTCCCGGGGTGAGCGTGCGTTACGGGCGCACGCTTGCGGAGCATGCCGACATGGCGGCCCTCCTCATGGATGAAATCCCGGTGGAAGCGTTGAACGAGGGGAAGTCCATCGTGGTCCTGGTGGCCGCGGGCTCCATCGCGGTGCACAACCGGGAGGCGGTGGAGCGGCTGGTCGTGGCGTTGCGGTCGGCGACCGGACTTTCAACCCGGTTCGGGTACCTGGATCAGGGGGAGCCCGCGCTGACGGACGTGCTTGCCGAGGCCATCAAGGCCCGACCGCCCCATCTGGTGGTCCTGCCCTGCCTGCTCTTTCCCGGATTCTATCTCCGGAGTCTGAAACGCATCGTCGAGGGATTCAAGATGACCTACACCTCCATGCAGATCAAGGTTGGCGCGCCGTTCGGGGGCGATCCCCGGATGGCGGGTTTGATCGAGGCCGAGGCCCGGCGGCTGCTGGGCTGACGGGCCTTAAGGCTTCCGGCCGGACAGGAAGCTCGCGATCAGGGGGTCCGTGAAGACATCCGCCTTCCGCAACGGTCGCCGCAGGACCAGCCCGCCGAGCGTGGTGCACCGGGAGAGCGCGACATAGACCTGGCCGGTGGCGAAAACGCGCGGCCCCAGATCCACGATGACCCGGTCAAAGGTCTTGCCCTGTGCCTTGTGGATCGTCACAGCCCAGGCCAGCCGCAGGGGGTACTGGATGTAGGTCCCGACCGTCTCCGTGTCCAGCCGGCTCAAGGTCCGGTCCCAGACATACCTGAACAGGTCCCAGCGGCGAGGTGTCACGTCCACGGTTTCACCGGTGGTCAACGCGATCCGCATTTCGTCCGGCTCGTCCCGGTGCCGCACGATCCGCTCGATGCGGCCGACGCTCCCGTTGACCCACCGGCCCTCGGCATCGTTGCTCACCATCATCACCTGGGCGCCGGGCTTGACCCGCAGTTCGGGGGGGGCCGGGAACGCCCGGGCTCCGAGATCACCGGACGACTCGCCCCGGTACGACCGGGCAGTGCCCTTGAGCGCCGCCAGCCGCCGGTCATTGATTTCATCGGCGGCGCGGTTCGCGGGCGTCAGGCACACCACGAGCTCGTCCGGTCCGGGGTCGGCCTGCGGGTCCACCCGCCCATTGAGCAGGGCGAGGTGTGCGGGCGTGGCCGTGTTGTTCCGGATCGCGTTCAGGACTTCGATGAACCCCTCGTCCTTCTGCCGGTAGACCTTTTCCAGTTCAACGAAATCGAGGTGGAGGGTCGCAAAGGCATGCGCGTCGAAGAAGTGGGGGCTCCGGTAGCGCGACCGGAAGGCTTCGCGATCCGCGCCCGTCACGATCGGCGGCAACTGGTAGAGATCGCCGATCAGGACCATCTGGACCCCACCGAACGGCTCACCGGGCCGCGGTCCGTGCACCCGCAGGAATGCATCCACGCAGTCCAGCAGGTCGGCGCGCACCATCGACACCTCATCCAGGACGATCGTGTCCAGTTTCCCGTAGAGCGACCGGTCGCGCGGGCGGGAGGCGGCGGCCTTCTCGACGGTGATATCCGGTCCGAACCCGAAGAACGAATGGACCGTTTCGCCCTCCACATTCAGCGCCGCCACACCCGTGGGGGCGAGCACGGCGACCGTCTTGTGGGTCCGGTCGCGAAAGTGACGCAAGAGGGTGGACTTGCCCGTTCCGGCCTTGCCCGTCAGGAGGAGATCGCGCGGCGTGGACTCCATGATGTCCAGCGCCCGCCGGAATTCGGGGTTAAGGTCGAGCGCGCGGACACCGGGGGGCGGGGGCATCGGCCCATAATAGCCCGACGGGTGAACATTTCCTTGCAGGACACCCATCCTCTTTCATTATGATTCAAGGCGAAAAACTCTCTTTGCCCACCCCTCGTCAAAGCGGCAATTTAGGCGGCTCCATACTCTTGCGCAGGGTGTATGGTTGTCCCAATGGAATCAATGTTGGCTGGAGCGATGCCATCCGTTGCGCATGTTGACCAATCATCAGGGAGGATTCACGACCTTGCGGAGCACCTTCGCGGGGTGGCTCACCTCTCCGAAGGCTTCTGTGAATCTTTTGGATCCGGGGAATGGGGACGACTGGCTGGCCTTTGGCACGATCTTGGAAAGTACCGGCCTGCATTTCAGAGCATGATTGATGAGGCTTCGAGGGAAGGG
>JAHFSL010000226.1 GCA_023265785.1 Candidatus Coatesiibacteriota bacterium
CCAGTAGGCCGCGGAGACATAGTACCGGGGGCTCCGGGAGGTGATGCCAACCAGTTCCTCGGTGTCAATCGTCCGGCCCCAGGCGAAGAAGATGTTGAACAGGAAGTTTCGGTTCATGATGAGGTCGAGGTCGGCCCGGCCCGTGGTCCTGGTGCGCGCGCGGCACCAGGCCGCGGCCCGGGCGATGACGCCGTCCACCGATTCCCGGCGCAGGTGTTCGGTCAGCACCCGGGCCGACTGCGCCGCGCTGAACTCTTCCACGCCGACGCCCAGCGAGAAGACGGCCTCCACCGCGGCGCCGGGCGCCAGCGTGACGGGGCGGCCCCCCCGGGTGCCCGCCGCGGGAGCGAGGCTCCAGGAGAAGTGGGTGTCGTGGGTGAGCAGGGAATAGACCGTGGCCTCCCGGACCCAGGCCGCCGGCCGCGCAATCCGGCGCCCGGCGACCGGGTTGGAGTCGTAGATGACCCGTTTCAGCATGCCCCAGTCGGCGAGCAGGTCGAGGGCGACCGGAACCGGCCGGGAACCCGTGTTCCGGGCCGTGAGCCGCACCAGCGCGGCCCGGATGCCGGGCGGGGCGCAGACCGTGACCGTGACGGTCAACCCGGGTGCCCGCATGGTGCCGCGGGGAATCCAGTAGTCCAGCAGTTCCCACGAAAGGTTCCGGAGGGGCACCCGCCGGCCGCCGGCCCGCACGGAGGGGACTAGCGCGGGGGCGCCGCCCCGACCCTCGACCTGGAGCATCCCGCGGTCGCGCATGGAGATGACACTGAAGGACTCGATCGCGGCATCCGCGGCCCGGATGGCTGGGAACGCGATCCACTCGTTGCCGGTGGGGATGACATCACGGGAGGTCAGCCTTACGGGAACCGCCCGGGCGGCGGCGGGACTGGACACGGTCAGGCGGTTTCGATGCCGAGCTGGAGTTTGGCGTCCTTCGACAGGCGTTCTGGCGTCCAGGCGGGTTCCCAGACGATGTTGACGTTGGCCTTCTTGAGACCGGGAATGCCCGCGAGGAGTTTCTGCTGGACGTCAGCGGTGATCTGGGTGTGCATCGGGCACCCGGGCGCGGTCAGCGTCATGGTCACGCCGATTTCCTCGTCCGTGATCGCCAGGTCGTAGATCAGTCCGAGATCCACGATATTCACCGGAATCTCGGGGTCGAAACACTGCTTCAGCACGTCCGTGACCTGCTCGACCGTCGCCATGGGGCCCTCCTTGAACAATCCTGACCCGCTGATTATATCCATCCGGTGTATCGTGGGGGCGTGCCGCCGCCCGCCGTGTCCGGTCTCCGCCTGGCCGTCTTCGTGGGATGGGCGGTGTTCGTCCTGGCCGGGACCGGGCCGCTCTGGCGCATGTGGGGCCCCTTCCTGTCGGGATTCGGCGGTGGAGGCCTCCTGCCCGCGACGGGCGCGGCCGGCGCGGCCGCGCTGGGCGACCACCTGCTCGTGGCCGGCCTCGCCCTCCTGCTGGCGGCCGTCTGGGGGCGTGCGGGCCGCCCGCCCGCCCGGTGGGTGGGCGCGCGGGCACCTGCGGGATGGGAGCTGGCGGGCCTTCGCCTTCTCCTGGGCTGGGCCGCGGTGGGCACGGCGCTGTATGCGCTGGCGCTGGCCGGGCTGTTCCGGCCGGGGCTCGTGGTGGCCGCCGCCGCCGGGTTGGGCGCGACGGGATGGCGGTTCCGGGACCGCCCGGCGGGTCCGCGCGGTCCCGCCCCTTCCCGTCTTTGGCTCCTGGTGGCCCTCCCGGCCTTGGCGCTCTCGCCCCTGCTGTTCGTCCCGCCGACCTATATCGATGCCTGGCAGTATCACCTTGCCGTCCCCGAGCACTTCCTGCGCCTGCACCGCTATGCCGCCTAGGGGACGAACACGGGGTTCAACCTGGAACTGTTGTGTGAGGTCCAGAACGCCTTTGCGGTGATGATCCGCCGCGAGGAACTTTCGGCCTGGATCGCACTGATCCCCTTCCTGGGGGCTGCGGGCGCCGCGGCCTCCTGGCTTTCGCGCCGGTCGGGGCGGACGGCGGGTGGTCTCGCGCTCGGCTTCCTTCTGGCGCCGGGACCCCTCCTCTATTCCGCCGCGGCTGGAAAAAATGACGCCGCCGCGAGCGGTGCCTGCCTGCTGGCCCTCATTGCCCATGCTGATGGGCGCCTGGGCGCGGCAGCGGCGTGCTGGGGCATTGCCGCCGCCACCAAGATCAACGGCCTGCTCTTCGGTCTGCTGGCGGGCACCTGGTGGCTCGCACGACCCGGTCGGGTGGGCCGGCGGGCGGTCCTGGGGGGGGCTGCGTTGGCCGCGCTTCCGCTCCTGCCGCTTGTGGGGCGGGACTGGCTGGTGAAGGGCGATCCCCACTGGCCGCTCCTGTCCCGGTGGCTCCCGGGAGCGCTGTGGGACCGGTACAGCGAGGCGGCGCAGGCGGCGATGCTGGGAGTGGGACGGCCCGGACCGGAGGTCGCGCTGGGCGCCTGGGCCGCGGACGCCCGGACCAATCTGCCCGCCGCTGTCGTCGCCCTCCCCGCGATCCTCCTGGGGTGGCGCGCACTGGACCCCGGCCTGCGCCGGGTCGCCGGGATGTCCGCGGCATTCTCGCTGGCGTTCACCGTGGATGTCTGGTACGAGCACGAGCGGATGATCCTCCCGGCCCTTGTGGGCTGGTGCCTGCCGGCGGCGGCGGCCATCGCGGGGTGGTCCAGCCTCGTCCCGGCCCGAACCGGCGCCGTCGTCCTTGGACTCGCCTGCGTGGCCGCCTGGCCGCCGCTGGCCGCCCCGCTGTCCGCCCGCTGGGATGTCCGGGCCCTGCGGAGCCTCACCGGGGCGGCGACACGGGAGCAATTCTTTTCTTCCGTCCTCACGACGGCCTGGGATGCGCGGTTCGCCTCCGCCCGTCTCCCGGGTCTGCGCAACCTCCTGCTGGTCAATGACCATGCCCCGTACCGCTGGCCGGCCCGGACCTTCACCGAGGAGTTCCCGGACCGCAAGCCGACCTGGGTGCTGGCGCGGGAATCCGACGGGGCCTGGCGGATGGCAGTCCGACTGCGACAGGGGAATATCACCCACATCGCGCACGACAGCATCGGGGACTTCCATGTGGCCGCCGGCGGTCAGTACTACCGCTACTATCCATGGCGTGACCGGGATCTGGCCGTCCTCCATGCGTGGGCCTCGCGGTGGATCGCGGTCGAGGCCGTTCCATTGCAGGCGGACTATGCCAACGGTGGATTCTATCTCTACCGCGTTCTGCGCCGGCCGGTGGCCGCCCCCCGGCGCATTCCGTCCCTGCCGGGGACCAAGGGTGTGATCTGGAGCGCCATGGTCCCCTATCTCGAGAGCCGGGATGCCGCGACGGGACGAACAAACGCCGACGCGCTGGTCCGGGCCTTCCCTGACGTGGACCAATTCCTGCACTTGCGCGGATCGTTCTCGTACCATCTGGGGCACTGGGCCGAGGCGTATCGTGACCTTGCCGCCGCGGTCAGGGGCGGCTTCGTCGGGGATTTCACGCACGGGTTGGCGGCGGCGGCGGCGGTCAACATGCGCCGGCCCGATCTCGCCGAGCCGCTGGCCCGCCGGGCGCTGGAACTCTATCCGGCGCACCGCACCATGCTGACCGGGATCCTGGCGGCAGCCATGGCGCTCTCGGCCGAGCGGAGCGCCGAAGCGGGTCGGGGTGCGGCCCGCGCCGCCCTGGTCAAGGCGCGGGAGGCAGCGGCACTCTCGCGTCCCGGCCCGCCGCTGGTCCGGCTCTGCCTGGGCGCGGTCCTGCGGCGGGCGGGGGAGATTGAGGAGGCGCGGCGGATCCTCGTGGAACTCGCTTCCGACCTGCCCGTGGACAGTGACCTGCTGGCCGAGTGCCGGGCGGAACTTGCGAAGTGCGGGCCGTCCCTCACCCGCTGATATCATCAAACCATGCAGGTGATCATTCGTCCCGCGCCCGAGGAGGCCACGCGCATGGTTGCAACGCTGGTTGCGAAGGCCGTGCGCGCCCAGCCCGACCTGGTCCTGGGACTGGCTACCGGCCTCACCATGGAGCGACTCTACGCCCTGCTCGTGACGATGCACGGGGAGGGGTTCCTGGATTTCTCCCTTGTGCGCACCTTCAACCTGGATGAGTACATCGGCCTGACCGCCGAGGACGACCGCTCGTACCATGCCTACATGACGAAGCACCTCTTTGCGCATGTGAATATTGACCGGCGGAATACCCATCTGCTGGACGGAACGGCGAAGGACCTGGAGGGGGAGTGCCGCCGGTACGAGGACCTGATCCGGCACTGCGGCGGGATCGGCCTGCAATTGCTCGGACTGGGCCGTGACGGCCATATCGGATTCAACGAACCCGGGTCGGCGCTGTACTCCCGGACCCGGGACAAGAGCCTGACGCCGATGACCCGGGCCGACAACGCCAAGCACTTCGCCGACCCGTCGCGCATGCCCCACCGGGCGCTAACGATGGGCGTGGGAACGATCCTGGACTGCAGGAAACTGCTCATGCTGGTCACGGGCGACACCAAGGCCGCCATCCTCGCCAAGGCCGTGGAGGGTCCGATCACCTCGATGATGACGGCCACCGCGATCCAGTTGCATCCGTCCTGCACGGTGGTCACCGATGAGGCCGCCGCGTCCCGGCTGGAATCGAAGGAGTACTTCCGCTGGATCTTTGAAAATGAACCCCAGTGGGCCGAGTTTCGGTAAGCCTACTTCTTGCGGCGGGCCTCCAGCCGGTCGAGATACTCCTTGAATTTGGCCTCGGCGCCGCGGTCGGTCGGGAGGTAATAGCGCTTCGCGTCGGGCTGGTAGGCCTGGTCCACCCACCCTTCGGCCCCCTCGTGGGCGTACTCGTAGCCGTCGCCGTGCCCCAGGTCCTTGGCCCCCTGGTAGTGGGCGTCCCGCAGGTGCCTGGGGACCGGCTTGGCGGGCTCGGCATGGACATCCTTGAGGGCCGCGTCAATGGCGGCGTAGGACGCGTTGCTCTTGGGAGAACAGGCCAGGTACGCGGTCACCTGGGCCAGCGTGATCCGCGCTTCGGGCAGTCCGACGGTGTCCACGGCCTGCATGGCGGCTGACGCCATCAGGAGCCCCCGGGGATCGGCATTCCCGATGTCCTCGGAGGCCAGGATGA
>JAHFSL010000227.1 GCA_023265785.1 Candidatus Coatesiibacteriota bacterium
TGGGCGGGCTGGACCGTGCTCCGACGGCGCGCGGGCCGGGGACCGTGGGCCGTCCGGGTTGCCATCGGTGCCGCCATGGGAGCCGGCCCGTTCCTGGCGAAGACCTGGCTCCAGACCGGCACGCCCTTCCATCCAGTGGCGGGCCGGTCGCTGGGATTCGATGAGTCTTCCCGCGCCGTGCTGGACGCATTCGGATGTCCAGGCCGGGACCTGGACCCTGCCGCGCCGGTCACGGCGCTCTCCTTCCTCTACCGGCTGGGCGTGGACCAGGCCCCACTCGCGCTGGCCGGCCTGCCCCTGCTGGCGCTGGGCGGGTCCCGGGGTCTCGGACCCATGCTGTCCGCCACGGTGGCCGGCCTGGCTCTGTGTGCCGGATTCGCCCCCTGCCTGCGGTTCGCCGTCCCGGTCCTCCCGTTCCTTGCCGTCCTGGGCGCCGCCGGCGCCTTGCGCGCCCTGCCCCGCCACGGGGTGCCCCGCGCCATCGCCCTCGCCGGGCTGGCCGTCACGCTGGCCGCTGGCGCCGTCCGCGCGGTGGCCGGGGCGGATTTCGGGCGGTTGGCACCCGCGGCCGCCCTGGGCCTTGAACCGGGAGACCGGTTCCTTGCGCGCCAGCTCACCGCACATGCCCGGCTGGCCGCGTGGCTCCCCGGAGCGGGCCTCCGGCCCGGCCGGATCCTGCTGGTCGGCGATGGGCGGGGTGCCCTGCTCCAGCCGGTTCGGGCCACGCTGACCCAGGACCTCGTCGACCCGCCCCTGCCCTGGCGGATCGCGCGAGAGTCCGGGACCGGGGAGGACATCACCCGCCGGCTCCGCCAGCTCGGGGTGGGCACGATCGTCCTGAACTACGTCGCGGCGGAATACCGCGCGGCCCTGCAGGTGCCCTCGTTCCGGTGGGAGCCCGGAGCGCTGGTGCGCTGGCACGCGTGGTGTGTCCACTGGCTGGAATTCGTCCCCGGGCCGCCGGGGGCCGACGCGATCAACGGGGGATATGCCGTCTTCCGGATCCGGACGGTCCCCCTGGCGCGGCCCGGCCGCCTGCCATTCCTGCCGGGGGCGGAGGGCACGCTCACGCGGTGGCCGGGCGAGGAGCCCGCCGCACACCGTGCCCGGTTGGCGGCGGTCATCGGGTTCGTTCCCGGCATCACGGTATTCGAGCGGCGGCTGGCCGGGATAGAATAGGCGTCGGCGATGCCATGCTGACCCGACCCCTGTCCCTCGGCCGCGGCGTGCGTGTGGGCGCCGGCGCACCCCTCGCACTCATCGCGGGACCGTGCGTCATCGAAAACGAGCGTGCCACCCTGGCCATGGCGGTCACGCTGGCCCGGTTGGCGCGCCGCCGCAGGATTCCTTTCGTGTTCAAGGCCTCCTTTGACAAGGCCAACCGGACGGCGGTGACGTCCTTCCGGGGGCCGGGGCTGGGCGAGGGCCTGCGCATCCTCGCGCGGGTGCGGCGGGAGACCGGCCTGCCCGTCCTGACCGATGTGCACGAGACCGCGCAGGTGCCGGCGGTGGCCGAGGTGGTGGATGTCCTCCAGGTCCCCGCCTTCCTCGCGCGCCAGACGGACCTGCTGGCGGCCGCGGGCCGGACCGGGCTCCCGGTCAACATCAAGAAGGGCCAATTCATGGCGCCCGGCGACCTGGCGCATGCCGTGGACAAGGTCCGCGCGGGCGGCAGCCGATCCGTCCTCGTCACCGAGCGCGGGACGACCTTCGGGTACCATAATCTGGTCGTGGACATGCGGTCGCTGCCCCGCCTCGCGGACCTGCCTGCCGCCGTGGTGTTCGACGGCACCCACAGCGTCCAGAAGCCGGCCGGCCGGGGCGCCTCCTCGGGCGGGGACCGGGCGATGATCCCGGTCCTGGTCCGGGCCGCGGTGGCGGCCGGCGTGGATGCCCTGTTCCTGGAGGTCCATCCGCGGCCCGATCGGGCACTGTCCGACGGCCCCAATGCCTGGCCCCTTGGCCGGCTCGAAGCGCTGTGGGATACGGCCCTGGCGGTGCGGCGGGCGGTGGGCGGGCGATGAGGGGCCGGGACGCCGGCGCCACGGCGGCCGTCTGGCTCAAGGCCAGCGCGCGGGTGAAGGTCGCGCTGGCGCGCACGCATGGCCCACGATTCGCCGCCGCCGCCCGCCTCATCCAGGGCGCCCTCGCGGGGGGGAAAAAGATTCTTCTCTTCGGCAACGGCGGCAGTGCGGCGGACGCCCAGCACCTCGCCGCGGAGTTCACCGGCCGGTTCATCCGGGAGCGCCGGGGCTACCCGGCCATTGCACTCACCACCGACAGCTCGGCGCTCACGGCCATCGCCAACGACTACGGCTTCCCCAGGGTCTTTGCCCGGCAGGTGGAGGCGCTGGCGGTGCCCGGGGACGTCGTGGTGGCCCTCACCACCTCGGGCGCCTCGCCCAACGTCCTGGCCGGGATTCGGGCCGCCCGCGCCCGGGGCGCCTCGGTCATCGGCCTCACGGGCGCACGGGGACGCGCCTTTGCCGCCCGGTGCGATGTCGCCTTCGTCGTGCCCACCCGGTTCACCCCGCATGTGCAGGAAACTCACATCGCCATCGGCCACATCCTGTGTGAACTGGCCGACAAAGCCCTGGCGTGAGCACCCCAAAGCGGCTCAAGGCCCTGCTCGGCCGGTTCGCCGGCCGCCGGATCCTCGTCGTGGGCGATATCATGCTCGACGAGTACCTGACCGGCGATGTGAGCCGGATTTCGCCGGAAGCCCCCATCCCGATCGTCCAGCTCACCGGGGAGCGCGTCATGCTGGGGGCGGCCGGGTACACGGCCAGTCATGTCCAGCACCTGGGAGGCCGGGCATTCCTGTGCGGCGTGGCAGGACGCGACGAGGCGGGCGCAAGGCTGCGGACCCTGCTCCGCGAACGCGGCATCGGTGACGAGGGACTCGTGACCGATGTCGCCCGGCCGACGACCATCAAGACCCGCGTCATCGCGAAGCGCCAGCAGATGCTCCGCATTGACCGCGAACACACTTCCCCCGTCTCCCCGGCCGACACGGTCGCCATGTTGGCCTACATCGGGCGCACCCTGCGTGCGGTGGATGCCGTGATCTGCTCCGACTACGACAAGGGCGCCTTTACCCCGGCCCTGATCCGCGGGCTGATCCGGCTGGCCCGCCGCCATGGCGTTCCGGTAGCCGTGAATCCCAAGCCGCGGCTGGCGCTGGCCTTTCGCGGCGCAACCGTCCTGAGCCTCAACATCGGGGAGGCGGCCGCGACGCTCGGCCGCCCGTTGACCGATGAAGCGTCGTTTCTCGGGGCGGGTCGGGACCTGCGCCGGCGACTGGGCGCCCGGGGCGTCCTGGTGACCCGACACGAGAAGGGCCTGGCGATCTTCGGCCCGGGTCGCCCCCGGATCATCGCCGCCCGGGCACGCGAGGTCTTTGACGGGACCGGCGCCGGCGACACGATCATCGCGGTCACGGCCATGGGCCTGGCCGCGGGCGGCGGGCTGGAGGACAGTGTCCTGCTCGCCAACGTCGCGGCCGGCATCGAGGTCGGCAAGCTGGGCTGTGCCCTGGTGAGCCGGGAAGAGATCGGGAAGGGAATATCATGAAACGCATCGCGTTTCCGACGGTGCTCGCGCTCTTTCTTTCTTGTCCCCTCCATGCCGAAACCCTCCCGCCCGCCGACTGGTACGCCACCGTGGCCGAGATGTCCGGCCTGCTCCGGTCCCAGACGCCGCCGGCCGCCGCGTATCGCGGTGTCACGGTGGGCCAGCGGCTCAACCCGGGTGATACGATCCTGACGCTGGCGGGGGGCCGGGCCCGGCTTGAATTCTCGGACGGGAGCCGGACCTGGCTCGCGGCCAACACCCGGCTGGAAATCAACCGCCCCGAGGCCCATCGCCGGAGCCTGACGCTCCTGCGCGGGTTTGTGCGGCTGATGGTGGCCAAGGTCTCCGGCGACGAGGCGTTCGGCGTGACGACGCCCACGGCCATCGCTGCGGTCAAGGGGACCGAGTTCACGCTGGGTGTCTCCGATGCGGTGACGGATATCGCCGTCCTGGAGGGCCAGGTCCTCTGCTCCGATCGCGCCCGCCGCTATGCCGTCCTGATGCGAGCCGGCGAGGCCGCCCGGTGGGAGCGCAACGGCCTCTGGCAGCCGGTGCGCCGGCTGGGCCTGGAGGAACGGGAGGCCCTGCGGACGGCCGACACGGCGCCCGAGACCGGGTCGCCCCCCGGGACTGGCCCCTCCCAGGAGCCGGCGGCGGAAGCCGGGGCGGGCGCGCCGCCCATCCCCTCCGGCCTCCGGCTGGGCGGTTACGTGGTCGGCGGGTACCACCTGCTGGGCGGTGGCCGCGGGCTGTCCCAGCCCTGGCTGGGGCTTTCCCCGTTCACCCGCGAAGTGCGGAGCACCTTCGACAACCCGGGATTGAGCCTGACCGCCGACTCACCCCTGGGGAGCCGGGCGCACACCTTCTGGGAACTCTGGGCCACGGGCGGCGGCCGGAACCAGTTCAACGGCCCGGGCCACCTGGACGGCCGGCTGGATCTCCTCCAGGGCTGGGCCGAGGCCGATCTGCTGGCCCCGGACGGCCGGGTCCCGCTGGCCACCCTGCGGGCCGGGATCCTGCCCGTTCCCGTGGGAGTCCTTGGCGCCGATGCGGCCCTGCCCCGCCGGGTGTTCACCTCGTACCCCCTGTACGCCATCCGGCAGGTCCCGGTCCCATGGGCCGATGCCGGCGCCCAGGTCAGCGGCGGGGTGCAGGCCGGGCCCCTCGTCCTGCGCTACACGGCCGCGCTCGTGAACGGCCTCCAGATTGAGCCCTTTGATGGCTGGCAGCCCGCGGGCCTCAACGCCGACGGCCTCTGGTGGGCGCGCCCGGGCGAGGACGAGCGGTCGCTGGGCCGGGATAATAATATGAACAAGGCCGCCGCGGGCCGGGTCGGGATCGCCTGGGGAACGGGCTCGGGGCTCGGCGTGTCCGGGTACCGCGGCAAGGCCGATGCCACCAATACCATGGGCATCCAGATCGGCGCGGCGGACGCGACCGTGGCCCTCGACCTCGATGCCGCCCAGATTCGCCTGCGCGCAGAGGGGGGCCAGGTGGCGCTCACCCGCGGGCCCGCCGGATTGTTCCCGTCCT
>JAHFSL010000228.1 GCA_023265785.1 Candidatus Coatesiibacteriota bacterium
GCCCCGACCGCGGGGTTCCCGCCGGGCCCAGCCATGTTCGGGTTCGGCACCGAGGCGGCGCTTGCCCCACTCCTGCACCACGCGGGATTCAGGGACCCGGAATTTCGCGAGGTCGCGGTGGACCTGACGTTCCCCTCCTTCGACGCGTATTGGAACGCCCTCGTCCTAGGCGCGGCGCGGCTGGGCGGCGTCGTGCGCGCCCTGCCCGAGGCGGCCCGCGATGAGCTCGTGATGCGGCTCAAGGCCGCCACCGCGGCGCGGACCGGCCCGGCCGGGCTGGCGCTGACCGGTTCGGCGTTCATGGCTTCCGCCCGCCGGCCGGACTGAATCGAAAGTGATATCATGACGCTCACATGTATTTCCTGAGGCTCGATCCCCTCAAGGTCCTGTTGGTGCGCGATGGGCTCTCCGAACGACAGCGCTTCCTGTACCTCCTGTGTCAGGCCTTCCTCTATTCACTGACCATTGGAAGCAATGAGACGATGTCGCCCCCGGCCAAGGGACTGGTCATGATCATCACCCTGCTCGGTGTGGCCTACGCCTACCACCGCAATGGCGGGGCGGCAGGACGGGGACTCCTTGACCGGTACATCAGCGTCTCGCTGGTGGTGAACCTGCGCGTCCTGATCGTCCTCATCATCCTTTCCGCGCTCCTGCACATTCCCCAACAACTCGGGCTGATGGAATCCTTCGAGGAAGGCCTGGGTGCCTGGTTCGGGCTGTTCGGGGGGAACGGGGTGTCCGGTCTCTGGGACCTGCTGACCCTGGGCGCCGAAGGGTGGGTGGCCTGGTCCGTGGCGCGGCATATCGGCGAGGTCCGGCTGGCCGCCGATGGCGGCGCCCCGCTGGCAGGGGCTCCCGCGGCCCCGCTCCTCGCCTCCGCCGCCGCGCCGGCCCGCACCTCCAGCGCCGACCTGGACCGGTTCGTCGAGACGGTCACCCAGCGGGAACTCGCGGATCGGATGGCGCCGCGCCGGGCCGCCGGTCGCCGGTCCCCGACTCGCCCGGCCCGCGTCCGGCTGATCCGCGCGAAGCGCCGCCGCCGACAGTAGTTCGGTCAGCCGCCGCCGAATCAAAGGCGGGGCTTCTCGCGGTATGCGCGGGGGGTCAACCCGGTCACTTCCTTGAAAACACGGAAGAAGTAGGAGAGCTCTGTAAATCCACACGTCCCCGCGATTTCCTTCAGGCTTGCGGTGGTGTGCAACAGCAGGTGACAGGCGTGATCGATCCGGCGCTGACGGATATAGCCCACCACCGGCTCCCCCGTCGTCTTGCGGAACAGGAGGCGGAGCTGTGAACCACCAAGGCTCATGCACTTTGCCAGATCCGCGATCCGGATTTCCTCCCCCAGGTGGGCCTGAATATGCTCGATCGCCGGCATGAGTCTGAGCAGCACGGCGGCGCGTTCCGGCATCAGTCCAACGACATGTGGCTCGAACACCTGCCCGTACTCACGGAGGAAATGGATGAGCAGCAGGCGGAGCCTTGCGGAAGCCTCCTGCCGCCATCCCGCGGGCTTCAGGTTGGCAAGGCGGGCGAGCTCCTTCATCGCGGGGGGGACCACGGGATCCGTCCCGGTCCTGAGAACGCCCGGAAACCCCACCAGAGAAAGAAAGTCCACCGCTCCACGAAGACGGGCATGAAAATGCAGGGTGCACACCCGCTGGATTGGTCCTGACGTCAGGGTGAGCGCATGGACGGTTCTCGGCGGAACACTGAGCAGGTCTCCCGGCCCGAGCGCGATGCGGGATCCGGGAAGACTCGCCATGCCTCCGCCCTGCACGATCAGGAGCAGGAAATGGTTGGGAAGGACCCGCAGGGAATCCGACCATCCCGGAACCTGCCGAAACGCGTTGGCCCAGATCACCTCGGTTTCGAGGCCCGGCAGCCACTGCTCGAGGAGCGCGGGGGGAAAGCCCGCGAGTGATCGGTACGCCGCGTGCGGCTCCTCCACCCGATCCGGGACGACCGGCGCATGCCGACGCAAGGGGTGCATCGGCGAAAAGTATACTCCTTTGTCCGTTTTGTCGATTGCGCGAACGGGTGCCGGACTGTGTACTGAAGGCACCCTGCACGGGAGGCCTGTCATGAGGATTCGATGGAATTTCGCGCACCCGCCGCGGGCGACGGCCCGGCGATGAAACCGGTGGTCTGCGTGTACGGGGGAACCGCCGCCGGGGTCATCGCGGCGGTCGCGGCGGCGGAACAGGGATGCAAGGTCGTCCTGGTCAATCCGGGAACCCATCTCGGCGGCATGACCAGCGGCGGGCTCGGGGCCACCGACATGGGCAACCCCGAAGTGATCGGAGGCAAGGCCCGGGAGTTCTACCGCCGCCTGGGCGCGCCCTATGGGATTGCCGAGCAGTGGCGATTCGAACCGCACCGCGCGGAAGACACGTTCGCGGCGTGGCTCCGTGAGAACGGCATCCGGGTGATTACGGGGACGCGGCTGACCGCGGTAGAAAAGCAGGGCGGTAGGATCGTGGCACTCCGCACCGGGGACGGAGGCAGCCTCCCGGGCGCGGTATTCGTGGACGCCACCTACGAGGGCGACCTCATGGCCGCGGCGGGCGTCGACTGGTGTGTCGGCCGCGAGTCCCGGTCCGCATACGGTGAATCGCTGGCCGGTGTGCGGGGAAGCGAAGGCCGGGCCCGGTCGAACCTGCCCGTGGATCCCTATGTGCGTCCCGGTGACCCGGTCAGCGGCCTGCTCCCGTGCCTCCAGCCCGGCGAAGGCGGCGTGGAGGGCGGCGCCGACGCGCGGGTCCAGGCGTACAATTATCGGCTGTGCCTCACCCAGGATGAACACCTGTTCCTGCCCATCGCCCCGCCGGCAGACTACAATCCGTTCCGGTACGAGCTGCTCGCCCGGTACATTCGGGCGCTCCAGGACGCCGGCAAGCCGGTCAAATTGAGCTCGATGTTCCTGATCGTGAAAATGCCCAACGGCAAGACGGACTTCAACAACTCCGGGTTCCTGTCCACGGATTTCATCGGCGAGAGCCTTGCCTATCCGGAGGCCGCCTGGCCCGAACGGGAGCGGATCGCCCGCGCCCACGAGGCGTACATCCGGGGCCTGTACCATTTCCTGTCCACCGACGAACGCGTCCCGCCCCATGTGCGGCGCGAGGCGCGGTCCTGGGGGCTGTGCCGGGATGAATTTACGGATTCCGGGGGGTGGCCCCACCAGCTGTATGTGCGCGAAGCGCGGCGGATGCGCGGTCTCTACGTCATGACCCAGGCCGATTGCGAGGGAACAACGGCCATTCCCGACCCCGTGGCGATGGGATCCTACCCGATCGACTGTCACGCCTGCCAGCGCATCGTCGTGGGAGGCGTCATCGTGCGCGAAGGCGGTATGGACATGGCGGCCCCCCCGTACCCCATCAGCTACCGGGCGCTTTGCCCGAGACCCGAGCAGGCCGTCAACCTGTTGGTTCCGGTCTGTCTGTCGGCCAGCCATGTCGCGTATGGCTCCCTCCGGATGGAGCCCGTCTTCATGGCCCTCGGCCAGGCCGCCGGGCTGGCCGCCGTCCACGCCGCCGCCTCGGGTCGCGCGGTGCAGGAGGTGGACGCGGCGGCGCTTGGGACCGAACTGGCGCAGGCAGGCCAGGTTCTCACCTGGAACAAGGCATCCAGCCGATGGCATGGCGAATGGGCGCATGACCCGTATGTCGTGCAGTCGTACCAATGGTGGCTGGAGGCGGCGTGACGCACGCCCGGTGGGCCCGGAGGGCGGTCGTCGCGGCCCTCGTGTCGGCGGGCAGGGCCCGGGCGGACGGCATCATGGATGTGGTGCCGAGTCCGGACCCCGCGTTCGCGGGCCGCACCCTCTTTCCCAACTGGGTGGCTGCGCCGACCGCCTCCTTTGCCGTGCTCGAGTGCGCCGATACACTCTGCCCGGCGTGTCCCTCCCATTCGTTCAAGGGACTGACCATCCTCAATTACGGGTCGGCCTCGGGGGGTGCGGCGGGCGACATCACCGACATCACCTTCTGGCTCAAGTGCGGGTCCAAGACGATCAACACGGGCTATGTGGCGATGACCTTTGCGGGGAATTGGAACATTGGCGGCCCGTCGTACCCCGCCTGGACGTGGGCGGGCACCCTTGGATTCGGAGCCGATGCGTGCAACTGCGGGTGCGAGGTCGCCCTGTACCTTTACACGGATCTCGCCCCATGCCCCACCGATGGCGCCACGGTGGCGCTGGGGCCAGGCTACAATCCCGTCGCGAATCCGGCGTGGCCGGGAGGACTCACCGACTCCTGCGGATTCGCGGGGCCGTGGTCGGCCGCGCAGGACCCCTCCCCCAAGACCATCCGGTACGTCCTCAAGGAGGCGGACCGCGCCAATGCCGCCCCGGGCGACACGGTCACGTACACGATTTCCTACGGGCGGCCGGGCACGGGGACCCTCAACTGGGTCCAGATCACCGACACCCAGCCGCCCTGGATGCATGTCGTGGCGTCCGTGCCGACAGGAGACCCCGGCTGGAATCCCGATCCAGGCCCGCCCACGCGCATGCGCTGGACCACCGGCGCCCTGCCGACCGCGGGCGGGCCGACCGGACAGATTATCTACCAGGCCACCGTGGACTGGGGAAACGGCGAGGGCTTTGAGCCGGGCTCCGGGGACGCGGCGGCCCCGGAAGGCTCCTTCCTTTTCAACACCGCGCAGATGACCTGGGATCCCGGCACCTCGTGCACCCCGGGTCGGGTGTCCAATACGACCGCGACCACGGTCCGCCGGTACCTGTTCTGGAAGCTGGGTGACAACGACCTGCTGATGGCCCCGCGGATCGGGCTGCCCGATGATGAAATGATCTACTCGATCTTCCTCAAGAACACCTCGGACTCGAAGACCTGGTGGGATGTCGGAATCTGGGACACGGTGCCGTCGGTCATGGATGCCTGGGAACCCGGCTACGGGTTCGAGGACCCGTGTCTGGGATGGACCATGACCCCCGGGGGGTGTGCGGCGGCCTCCCCGTCGCGCCTCACTGGCGCCGGCGTCACGCTCCTCACCTGGCGGCTGGACCTGCCGCCGGGGGCGACGATGACGGTCCGCTGGAAGGCGCGGGTGCGGCCGAATACCACGTCCGGGG
>JAHFSL010000229.1 GCA_023265785.1 Candidatus Coatesiibacteriota bacterium
TTGGCGTTCATATTGGAGGAGGTCCCGGAGCCGGTCTGGTAGATGTCGAGGGGGAACTCGACGTCCCACTGGCCGTCGGCCACTTCCTGGGCGGCGGCCACGATGGCCTTGACCAGGTCGGGCTTGATGAAGCCCAGCGCCCCGTTTTCGGTTGCCGCATCGCGTTTCACGAGGGCGATGGCCCGGATGAGCCGGCGGGGGAACCGGAGCCCCGAGATGGGGAAGTTCTCGACGGCGCGCTGGGTCTGGGCACCCCAGTGGCGGTCGGCCGGTACCTTGACCTCGCCCATCGTGTCGGTTTCCACGCGGAATTCAGCCATGGGGGCCTCCTTGGGGTCCGTTCCTGATGACAGCGCGGCTATCTTAGCGCACAATAGATTTTATTCCCCATGTTCTATGACCATGTCACCATCCGGGCCAAGGCAGGCGACGGCGGGCGCGGGTGCGTCGCCTTCCGCCGTGAGCGGGGGGTGGAGTACGGCGGCCCCTCGGGGGGGGACGGCGGCATCGGCGGCTCGGTGATCCTCAAGGCCGACGAGCACCTGCGCACGCTCATTGACTTCCGCTATCGCCCCGAATTTCGGGCCGAGCGGGGCCAGCATGGACTGGGGAGCAACATGACCGGTCACTCGGGAGAGGACCTGGTCGGGCTGGTTCCGCCCGGCACGCTCGTCAAGGACGCGGCCACCGGCCGGATCCTGGCGGACCTGGTGGAGCCCGGCGCCTCGGTCGTGGTGGCCAAGGGCGGCCGGGGCGGCCGGGGCAACCAGCACTTCGCCAACTCCGTCCGGCAGACCCCCGACTGGGCGGAGCCCGCCGAGCCCGGGGACGACCGGACGATCGCGCTGGAACTGCGGATCGTCGCCGACATCGGGTTGGTCGGCCTGCCCAACGCGGGGAAGTCCTCCCTGCTGGCGCGGGTCTCCGCGGCACGGCCCAAGGTGGCCGCGTATCCCTTCACCACGCTGGAGCCCAACCTCGGGGTGGTCAGCCTCGGGCTGGGCGAAAGTTTTGCCGTGGCCGACCTGCCCGGGCTAATCGAGGGGGCGCACGAGGGGAAGGGGCTCGGCCACGACTTCCTGCGCCATGTTTCAAGGAACCGGGTGCTGGTGCATGTGGTGGATGTCGGGACGGAAAAGCCGCTGGCCGAGCTGAAGCGTGACTACGACACGATCGTGATGGAGATCAAGGAGTTTGATCCTTCCCTGCTGGACCGGCCCCGGTTGTTCGTGGGGAACAAACTGGATCTGCCCGGGGCGGAGCAGCGGTTTGCGGCCCTGGCGCGCCATGCGACCAAGAAGGGCGTGAAGCTCGCCTTCGCCATCTCGGCGGCCACGGGCCACGGCATTCCCGCGCTCCTCAAGGCCATGCAACTGGCGCTCAAGCGCGCCCCCATGCCGGCCGCCATGGCGGCCGAGGATGTGCCCGTGGTGCTGAAACCCCGGGGCCGGGCGCGAGTCAAGATTGTGCGCGACCAGCGGGGGGCGTTCCTCGTGCGCGGCCGCGAGGTGGCGCGGGCGGCGGCGGGGCTGGACGGCGGCAGTAAGAGTTCGCGCAAGCGGCTCCAGGCGGATCTGGACCGGCTGGGCGTGGATGCCGCGCTGGCCCGGGCGGGCGCCCGGCGGGGCGACGTGGTGCGCATCGGCTCGCTCGAATTCGAGTACGCGCCGTGACCGGTGCCGGGTTGCGCCGCCGGCACCTGGCCGCCGCGCGCCGGATCGTGGTCAAGATCGGGTCGAGCCTGCTGGCGCCCGGCGGGCGTGGCGTGCGGCGCGACCGGGTGCGGGCGCTTTGCACGCAGGTCGCGAACTTGCGCCGCCGGCGGCGGGAGGTGGTCCTGGTTTCGTCGGGCGCCATCGCGACGGGGCGGGGCCTGCTCGGGGTGGCGCGGCGGCCGGCCAGTGTTGCGGAACGGCAGGCGCTGGCCGCGGTGGGCCAGCCCGAACTCATGCGCGCCTGGGCCGAGGGGTTCCGGGGCTTCCGGGTCCCGGTCGCGCAGGTCCTTTTGACCCGCGACGACCTCACGACGGCGCGGCGGCGGGCGCATGCGCGCCGCGCGCTGGCGGCCCTGCTCGCGCACGGCGTTGTGCCGGTCGTCAATGAAAATGACATCGTGGCGGTCGAGGAGATCCGGATGGGCGACAACGACCTGTTGAGCGCGCATGTGGCGCGGTTCGTGGACGCCGATGCGCTGGTGATCCTCTCCGATGTGGACGGGCTGTACGACGGACCGCCCCGGGCGGGGGCCGCGCGCGTGGACATCGTGCGCCGGGTCACGCCCACCGTGCGGGGCTGGGCGGGCCGCGGGCCCGGCAGTGCCGTCGGCAGTGGCGGGATGCGGACCAAGCTGGACGCGGCCGCGCGGGCCACCCGGGAGGGGGTCCCCGTGGTCATCGCCCGGGGCACGGACCGGAACATCCTGACGCGCGTCATGGCCGGGGATTCCGTCGGCACGCTCTTTCTACCGTCCTGACCGCGGCCCTTGCATCGGCGCCTAAGGTTGGGGCATGGTAGGACTTCGGGAATCAAACTTGCCACAGGGAGGACTCATATGAAACGCGCCAAGGTTGCCGTCGTCGGGGCCGGAAATGTCGGGGCCACGGTTGCCCACCAACTGCTGATGCACGAGGTCGCGGATACCGTCCTGATTGATGTGGTGGAGGGCATGCCGCAGGGCAAGGGGCTGGACCTGGCCGAGTCCACGCCGGTGGAGGCCAGGAGCGTCCTCATGGACGGGAGCAACGACTACGGCGCACTCGCGGGGGCCGATGTCGTGGTGATCACTGCCGGGATCGCGCGCAAGCCCGGGATGTCGCGCGACGACCTGCTGGCCACGAACGCCGGGATCGTCAAGGCCGCGGCGGAGCATGTGAAGGCCAAGGCGCCCAACGCCTTCGTCGTGGTCGTCACCAACCCGCTGGATGTCATGACCTACCTGGCCTGGAAGGTGACCGGGTTTGACCGCAAGCGGGTGCTGGGCATGGCCGGCGTCCTGGACTCCACGCGGTTCGCCTACTTCGTCTCGCGCGAACTGAATGTGGCCGCGCGCGATGTACAGGCGATGGTGCTGGGCGGGCACGGCGACACCATGGTGCCCCTGCCGCGGTACACCACCGTCTCGGGCATCCCCATCACCGACCTGCTGGGCGCCGAGGTGATCGCGAAACTGTCCCAGCGCACCCGGGACGGCGGGGCGGAGATCGTGGCCCTCCTCAAGCAGGGGAGCGCGTTCTATGCGCCCGGCTCGTCCGTCGTGGCCATGGTCAAGAGCCTCCTGCGCGATGAGAAGCGGCTCCTGCCGGGCGCGGCTATCCTGGCCGGTGAGTACGGCGAGCCGGATGTCTGCCTGGGCGTGCCCATGGTCATCGGCGAGGGCGGCGTGGAACGCATCATCGAGTTGAAGCTGGGTGCGGAGGAGAAGGCGGCCCTGCACAAGAGCGCCGAGGCGGTGCGCGACGGCATGAAGGTGCTGAAAGAACGCCAGTTTCTTTGAGGCGGCAGGCGCGGAGGCCCTCCGCGCCAAAGTGTTAAGATCAGGAACGATTTCGTGATGGCCGACACCACCCCGGCGCCCGCGCCTGCCCCGACCGAGACCGCCGCGCGCGCCCCCCGGCGCGGGTTTCGTCTCGGCCTGCGGTTCAAGTTCACGCTGACCCTGACCCTGTTCATCCTGGTCATCATGGGCGCGGCCTCCTTCATTATTCAGCGCCAGCAGAGGGCCGCCCTGGACCGGGAGGTCCGCGAGCGGGGCCTGGCCCTGGCCCGCGCCCTGTCGGCGAACTCCGTCGAGCCGATCTCCCTGGGCACCGAGGCCACGCTCCAGATCATGCTGCTCGTCAAGGATGTCATCCAGAATTCCGACGACCCGGAGGCCATCCGGAAGTCCCAACGGGTCCAGGAGTCCCTTCCGCGGATGGTCTGGCGGTACGTGCAGTCCCTGGGCGAGGAAACGGAAACCGTGAAGATGCGCAACGAGGGGGTGCTTTTTGCGCGGGTCGTGGACCCCACGGGCAAGACGATTGCGGCGGCGGATGCGGCCCTGCCTCCGGAGAAGTGGTTTGAGGAAATTGACAAGCCGTACCAGCCGCCCGCGGAGACCCAGGTCCTCTCGCCCGGCGAGGACGAGCGGATCCGCGAGAGCCCTGTCAACAACGGGACCTATGTCATCGCCGTCCCGATCCACCAGCGCGCGGCCACCGCCACGGCGGAGCCCGGCGGGCCCGCCGGGACGAACTCCTCCGTGGAGGCCGGCCGGCCTTCCGGTGCCTTCCTCGGATCGGTCTACCTCGGGATGAGCCTCGGGATCGTGCGCCGCGCGCTGGCACTGGCGCTGGCCAAGCTGATCCTGATCGCGTTCGGCGTGCTGGGGGCCGGGATCCTGATCGCCCTGTGGATCACCGGCCGACTGGTGGCGCCGATCCGGCTCCTGCGCGACGGCGCGCTGGCGGTCGGCGGCGGCCAGCTGGAGACGCAGGTCCACATCAAGCGCCGCGACGAACTGGGCGAGCTGGCGGCGACGTTCAATGACATGACCCGCGGGCTGGCCGAACGCGAACTCATCCGGGGCGCCTTCGGTGCCTATGTCTCGGGCGACGTCCTCAACGACATCCTGGCGAATCCGGAGGCCATGAAGACCATCGGCGGGGTCAAGCGGCGGATCACGATGATCTTTACCGACGTCCGGGGCTTCACGGCCATGGCCGGGCAACTCGAGGCCGAGTCGGTGGTCTCCGTCATCAACGAGTACCTGGATATCCAGGCCAAGCTGGTCCGCAAGTACAACGGCCACCTGGACAAGTACGTGGGGGACGCGGTCCGGGCGGTGTTCGGCGTGCCCAATGAGCGCGAGGACGATGCCGAGCGGGCGGTGCGGTGTGCCTGGGAGATCAAGCTGGAGGTCGCCCGGCTTGTGGCCGAGCGGGGACGCCGGGGCGAGCCGAACCCCAAGATCGGGATCGGGATTGATACGGGCGATGTCGTCGCGGGCAACATCGGGGCGGCCTCGGCGAAATTGGAGTACACGGTCATCGGCGATCACGTCGGCACCTCCGAGACCTGCATGGGCGTGGCCCGCGATCCCGATGCCGTCGGGGGCCAGGT
>JAHFSL010000230.1 GCA_023265785.1 Candidatus Coatesiibacteriota bacterium
CTGCCAATCATGCAGAATACCGTCGCGCTCGGGGCGCTGGTGTGGCTCACCGGCATGGACATCGAGAGGATTCTTGAGTTGGTCCGCCACGAGTGGCGCAAGAAGGACGAAAAGATCCGGGAGAACAATGTCGGGGTGGTGAAGGCGGGCTACGAATACGCCAAGGCGCACTTCAAGCCCCAGGATATTTCCATGAAGGGCGATGGCCAGGTCCGCCTCTTCCTGCAGGGGAACGAGGCGTTCGGCGCCGGCCTGATCGCCGGGGGCGTCAAGTTCTACTCCGCGTATCCCATGACGCCGGCCACGGGCGTCATGATGTCGCTGATCAACGAGGCCCCCAAGCACGGGATGCTGGTCAAGCAGGCGGAAGACGAGATCGCGGTCATCAACATGGCGGTTGGCGCCGCCCACATGGGTGTGCGGTCCGCGTGCGCCACCTCCGGTGGCGGGTTCGCGCTCATGGTGGAGGCCATTGGGCTGGCGGGCATGCTCGAGGAGCCCGTCGTTGTCATCAATGTCCAGCGGGGCGGCCCTTCCACCGGCCTGCCCACGAAGACCGAGCAGGGCGACCTGGTCATGGCGCTGGGGGCCTCGCAGGGCGACTTCCCCCGCGTCATTATTGCCCCGCTCACCACTGCGGACTGCTGTCTGCAGGCCCAGCGGGCGCTGAACATGGCCGAGAAGTGGCAGAACCCCATCATGATCCTCTCGGACCTGTACCTTTCGGAGCATTACGAGACGATTGACGCCCTTGACCTCGATTCCATCCCCATTGACCGCGGCAAGCTCCTGGACCCGGCGGGCGTCAACGGCAAGAAGTACCTGCGCTACGAGGTGACCCCCGACGGCGTCTCGCCGCGCGCGGTGCCGGGCATGCCCGGCCGGATGTTCGTCTCGGCGTCCGATGAGCACGACGAGGACGGCCATGTCATTTCCGATGTCCTGTGCGGCCTGCCGGAATCCGTCGCCATCCGGCGCAAGATGGTGGAAAAGCGCGGCCGCAAGAACGAGGGAATCCGGAGCGAGATGGGCCTGCCGGTCGCCGAGGGCCCCCGGGACGCCGACCTGACCCTGGTCGGCTGGGGCTCCACCTACAAGATGCTGCAGGAAGTGGTCGGTCGGCTGAACGCCCAGGGGATCAGGGCGAACCTGCTCTCGTTCCGCGACATCTATCCCATGCGCGGCGAGGAGGTCGCAGCCGTGCTGAACGCCTGCAAGCGCCTGCTCCTGGTCGAGCAGAATTTCACCGCCCAATTCGGCCGGCTCCTGCGGGCCGAGACGGGTGTCCACATCACGGACACCTGCCTCAAGTACGACGGAGAGCCGTTCGACCCGCACGAGATCGAGGATCGCGCCAAGGAGGTCATGGGACATGTTGCAGCTCGCCGTCTATAAATCCGAGACCCAGCCCGACTGGTGCCCGGGGTGCGGTGACTTCTCCGTCCTGGCGGGCATCCAGCAGGCCCTCGCGTCGCTGGACATCCAGCCGCACCAGGCCCTCATCGTCTCGGGCATCGGGTGCTCGTCCAATCTGCCGGGATTCATCAATACGTACGGCATGCACACCCTCCACGGGCGGTCCATCGCCGTGGCGGGCGGCGCCTGGTTCGCCAACCATGAGATGCCCGTCATCGCCTGCGGCGGCGACGGCGATGGGTACGGCATCGGCATCGGCCACTTCATCCATGCCATGCGCCGCAACGCCAACCTGACCTATGTCGTGATGAACAACGGGATTTACGGCCTCACCACGGGCCAGGTTTCGCCGGCATCGCCGCTGGGCATGAAGACGAAGACCACACCGCTGGGCAGTATCGAACAGCCGATCAACCCCATCGCGCTGGCCATCAGCGCCGGGGCCACCTACATCGCGCGGGGATCCTCGCAGGACACCAAGGGCATGGCGGCGCTGATCGCGGGAGGCATCAAGCACCGCGGGTTCGCCCTGATTGACTGCTTCTCGCCCTGCGTCACCTACAACAAGCTGCAGACCTACGAATGGCTGCGCAAGTCCTGCTACAAGCTTGAGGATGAGAAGCATGACTTCACGAACCGCGCGAAGGCCTACGAGCGGGCGCACGAATGGGGCGACCGCATCCCGCTGGGCCTGTTCTACACCGACCCCTCCAAGCCGATGTTCGCCGACGAGGACGTCGTGCTGAAGGCGGGGCCGCTGACGAAAAAGCGCCTGGGCCTGACCCCCGAGGAAAAGCGGGCGCTCCAGGAGGGATTAAAGTGAGCATGCTTCGGGTCATTTCCCGCCGTGTGATGGTGGCCGGGCTGGCGGTGGCGGCGTCCGTGCCGGCCCTGTCGGGCCGTGCGTTCGCCCGCGACACGAAGGTGGGCGTCATTGATGTGCCGCGCCTCTTCGAGGAATTCGAGGGGTTCAAGGAGGCCAAGAAGGATCTGGAGACCCTCCGGAAGGATCGTGAGAAGGAAAACGAAAAGCGGGTCATGGATTTCCAGCGGCAGGTGGAGGAGTTCCAGCGCGGTGCGAAGCTGCTCTCCGAGGCCAAGCAGAAGGAAAAGGCCAACGACCTGAAGAAGAAGCAGCAGGACCTCCAGGAATGGCAGGGGAGCCAGAGCAAGGACCTCCAGGAGCGCGAGGAGGGCATGGTGAAGCGGCTGGAGGGCGATGTCCGCAAGTCCCTCGCGACCATCGGCCCCGACGGCGGGTTCGCCTTCGTCGTGCGCAAGGACCTGTTCCTGTACGCGGACAAGGACGCGCAGGACCTGACCGATCAGGTGCTTGCCGCCATGCGCAAGATGGCCAAGGACAGCGCGACCAAGCCGAAAGCCGACAAGAAGTAGCGGGGGGCACCTCGATGCCGACCCTGGGCGACCTGGCCGCGCTGGTCGGCGGAACCCTGCACGGGCCCGCATCCCTTGAGATCAACGGGGTCGGCCCGGTGGAGAGCGCGGGGCCCGGCCAGATCACCTTCGTGACGGACGAGCGCCGTCTGCCCGCCCTTGCCGCCAGCCGCGCCGCCGCCGTCCTCCTGTCCGACACGGCCGGGGCGGGCGGGCGGCCCGCAATCCGCCATCCCCGGCCCCTGGAGGCCCTGCCGGCCCTCCTGGGGGCCTTCGCGCCCGCGGCCCCACCGCCGGCGGAGCCGGCGGACCGCACGGCCTGGGTCCACCCGACCGCGGTCCTGGGCCGAAATGTCCGGCTCGGGCCGCACGCCGTCGTGGACGCGGCCGCCCGGGTCGGTGATGAGGCCGAGCTGGGGCCGGGGGCCGTGGTCGGCTGGCAGGCCACGGTGGGTCGCGGAACGCGCGTGGGAGCGAACGCGGTCATCGGCGAGCGGTGCGTCCTGGGCGACCGCGTCCTGGTCCATCCGGGGGCCGTGATCGGGGCGGACGGGTTCGGGTTCGCCCCGTCGCCGACCGGCCCGGTCAAGATACCCCAGATCGGCCGCGTGGTCATCGGCGATGACGTCGAGATCGGTGCCAATGCCACGGTCGATCGGGGGACGGTCGGGGACACGGTCATCCGGCGCGGCGCCAAGGTGGATGACCAGGTCCACATCGGGCATAACTGCGACATCGGGGAGGGGACCGTCATCGCCGGACATTCCGGCATTTCCGGGAGCGTCACGCTGGGGCGTGGGGCGCGCATCGGCGGCGGCGTGGGGATCGCGGACCATGTCACCCTGGGCGACGGCGTGGAGGTCGGGGCGCGGTCGGGCGTGCACCGGGATGCGCCCGCGGGGGCGCGGCTGTTCGGCTATCCCGCCCGCGATGCGGCCGAGGCCATCCGGCTCGCCGCCGAGGTGGCACGCCTGCCCCGGCTGGTGGACCGGGTCCGCAAGCTGGAGGCGCGCCTGGCGGCCCTCGAGAAGAAGCCTCAAGGTGGCTGACGCGCCGCGCCAGCGCACCCTGGCCGGGCGGACCCAGACCCTGCACGGAGTGGGGCTCCACGCCGGCCGCCCCTGCTCGGTCATCCTGGCGCCGGGCGCCCCGGGTGCCGGCCTCGTGTTCCAGCGGGCGGACGAGCCGGGCAGTCCCGACATCCCGGCCAACGCGGACCGCATCGTGCCGGCGGAGCGGTGCACGGCCCTGCGGTCCGGGACGGCCGAGGTGCGCACGGTCGAGCACCTGCTGGCGGCGTGCGTCCTCGCCGGCCTGGACAACGCCCTCCTGCTGGTGGAGGGTGGTGAGGTGCCGGCCGCGGACGGCAGTGCCGCCCCGTTCCTCGAGCTGATCGAGCACGTGGGGCTGGTCGAGCAGGACGCGCCACGGCGCGCGCGCCGCCTGGCCCAGACCGTCGCCCTGGAGGATCCGGCGGGCTGGACGATCCGCGCCGAATCGGCCCCGGGTCCCGCCTGGTCGTTCCGGTTCCGCGGCGGGGGCCGGCTGGACGGGACGGAGGCGGCCTTTGATCCCGCCCGGGACGATCCCCGGCTCGTGGCGACGGCCCGCACGTTCTGCTACGAGACCGAGATCACGGCACTGCGCGCCCGCGGCCTGGGGCAGGGCGGCACCGCGGAGAACGTCCTGGTGCTCCGGGCGGACGGTTCGGCCGTCAACGGCGAGCGGATGGCCGGCGAGGCCGTCCGCCACAAACTGCTGGACCTGATCGGCGATTGTGCGCTGGCCGGCCCTGCGCCGATGGCCCGCGTGACGGCGTCCGGCTCCGGCCACGCCGCGCATGCCCGCTTCGTGCGGGCGCTCGGACCGCATCTTGTCCGTGAGGAGGCCCCCCGTGCCCACGCTTGACCGCGACCAGATCAAGGCCCTGATTCCCCACCGGGACCCGTTCCTGCTGGTGGACCGCATCCTCGAACTGGACGGCGACAAGCGGGTGGTCGGGGAACTGGCCGTGCGCGGCGATGAGTTCTGGATCCCCGGACATTTCCCCGGCAGGCCGATCATGCCGGGAGTCCTGATCCTGGAGGCGCTGGCCCAGGCCGGCGGCATCCTGGTGTTCACGAGCAAGCCGCAATGGCGCGGTCAGGTCATGTTCTTTGCGGGGATCGACAACGCCCGGTTCCGCCGGCCGGTCCTCCCCGGGGATACCCTCCGGCTCGAGGTGACGTTCACGGGGGGCCGGCTCCGCATGGTCAAGATGCACGGCCAGGCCTTCGTC
>JAHFSL010000231.1 GCA_023265785.1 Candidatus Coatesiibacteriota bacterium
TGTTCTCACCGCGCCGGCGCGCCCGGCGCTGGTCGGGCCGGGCCATGGCCCGCCCCGCATTCATCGTGGTGCTGGCCCTGGTCGTCGGGTTCGGCCTGCGTAATCGGGTCGCGTTCTATATGGCGCTCTGGGAGGGTCGCCGGGCCATTGAGCGCCGGGAATACCCGCAGGCACGGGAGGCGTTCGAGCGCGCCTGGCACCTGCACCCCGACCACCCCTACGTCCACGATGGCGCGGGGTTCCTCTTCCTGTCCCAGGCGGGCCCCGGCTGGCGTGCCCAGGCCCGGTCCAGTTATGCGCGGGCCATCACTCGCGGCCTGACCTCCAATCCATTCATTAACCATGTGACCGAGGCCCGCCGCCAACTCGATGCCGGTCAGTACGACCTGGCGGAGGTTGAACTGGAGCACGCCCTGGAACTCTCCCCCCGCAACGCGACTGCCAATCTGCTCGCCGGCCGCCTGCTGGTCGCCCAGGGGAAACTGACCAAGGCCATTGACCAGTACCAGGCCGCCCTCCAATTGAGCCCGCGGTCCGAGGAGATCAAGCTCGCGCTCACCCGGGCCCAGGAGGCGAAGAGCCGCGGCAGTCTTCCCTACATCCTGGACCGCAACGGTGCCGTCCTCGCCGCGCAGGACCTGGTCAGCGGCGCTCCCGTCTACCCCTGTGATTTCTGGACGGCCCATCTGGTGGGGTGGCGCTCCGCCACCCACGGCCGGGCCGGGCTGGAGGAGGCCATGGGCGACCGTCTGCGCGGGAACACCGTCACCCTGACCATTGACGCCCGGCTCCAGCGGATCGCCGACGCGGCGCTCGGCTGGCAGAAGGGCTCCATCGTGATCCTCAAGCCCCAGACCGGCGAGATTCTCGCCGCCGTCTCCCATCCCACCTTCCGGCCCTCCCAGCTGGACCGGACCTGGGCCAAGATCATGGAAAACCCGAACGAGCCGCTCAAGAACCGCGCCTTCGAGGGGCTCTACGAGCCGGGCTCCATCGCCAAGATGATCTCGGCCGCCGAGATCATCGAGACGCATACCGACGTGTCGAAACTGTACCCCTTCCGGTGTCGGGGCTATGTCATGATCGGCAATGAGCCGTTCTGGGACTGGACCGCGCACCGCACCATGGAGTCCTTCTCGGCCGCCTTCAATAATTCGTGCAATGTCGCGATGGCCCGGATGGCCCCCCTCGTCGGCGCCGCCACCGTGACCCAGTTTCTCCGCGCCTTCGGGTTCGGCGAGCAGGACCGAATTACCCTTGACCTCCCGGTGGCCCAGAGCCGCGCCCCGTTGGATCCCGACACCCCCTACAAGCTGGCCTCGGCTTTCATCGGACTGGGGAACAACTTCCGGGTCACCCCCCTCCACGCCGCCATGGTCATCGCCGCGGTGGCCAACGGCGGCGTCATGATGACCCCCATCCTGGTCAAGGAAATCCGGAGCGTCACCGGTGAAGTCATGGCGACCATGACCCCCAGGGTCCACAAGATCTCGGTCAAGAAGGAGACGGCCGCCCAGCTCACGGTCCACCTCGTGGACTTCGTCCAGAACGGGATCGGCCGGAAGGCCAAGATGCTCCGGTACCATGTGGCCGGCAAGACCGGCACCTCGGGCTCCAGCAAGAAGGGGTTGAACGGCTGGTTCATCTGCTTCGCCCCCGCGGAAAAGCCCGAACTGGCCATCGCCATCCTGTGCGAGAACGGCGGCACCGGCCACGCGGTGGCCGCCCCGCTGGCCCAGCGCGTCCTCGCGGAGGCCCTGCCCTGATCTAGTAGGGAAACAGGGAGTCGAGCGGGACTTCCTGGACGGTGCCGAGGGCGGCCAGCCCGTGGAGGTCCAGCCGGTCACGGTGGCCCAGGATGGCCAGGGTGAACGGGACCCCGCTGTAGCGCCGGGAGAATGCCGCCAGGTCGTCAAGCGTGTAGTGCTGGAGCCGGGCGAACCGGGCCGGCCGGGGGTCGCCCGGCGGCAGGCCCTGTTCCTCCCACGCCATGACCATTCCGGGGACCGCCCGGAATTGCAACGGCGCGGTCCGGTAGGCCTCGTCGAGCGCGTGGAGGGACTCCCCCAGTCGCGTGGCCGAGAGCGGGAGGTGGTGCTCGAGCGTGGCCAGCAGGCCGGCGGCCTCCATGGTCTTGTCCGCCTGACAGCCCAGGTTGCCCCACAACCGGCTGTCGTCCCCCTTGAGGTCCCCGGCATCCACGCCGCCGCCGGCCACATAGGCCAGCGCCCGGGTCTCGCGAATCTCCTGGAACAGCACGGAAGACATGCTCCCGCCCATGTAGTGGGTCCAGACATCCTCGTCCACCGCCCGCGCCGGATCCATCGGCCCGTCCGGGGCATACAGGAAAACCCGTGACTGCACCATGTCCCGGTGGGTGACGAGGACCCGGGGGGCGGCCGGTACGAGGTAGGCCATGCGCGGAGTCGGCGGGGCAACGCGATGCGGGGCGGGTGCGACGGCGACGCGCAGGGCGATCTCGTCGGGCGACCGGGTGCCGACATACACCACCGCGCGGGGCAGGTCCCACAGCGAGGCCCCCAGCGCGGTCAACCGGGGCTCGGTCAGCGCCTTCAGCCCGGCGTCGGACACCTGGTTCAGGACCGAGCTGTCGGGACCGCGCTCGGCGAACTGGACCAGCGCCGCGAACACGGCCGAGGGGTTCTTTTTGTTGTCCTGGTGGGAACCGAGCTGGACCGCCACCATCTTCTCGAGCGTGCCCGGGGCGACCGCGGGGTGGGCAAACCGCTCCAGCACCAGCCGGAGGGACTCCTCCAGGTGGGACTCCAGCCCGGAGAGGGAGACCGTCGTCCGCCGCTCGCCCTCGGCCAGTGAAACGGTGGTGCCCAGGGCATAGAGGGCCTTCCGGAAGGCATCGCCATCCAGGGTTCCCGTCCCGGCGAGGTCCAGCAGGTCCAGGGCGGCGCCCAGCTCCTTCTCCTGCCGGGTCCCGATGGGAAAGATGAAGGCCAGGTCGAACACGTCATTCTCCGGGTTGGGCCCGGCATACAGCCGCCCGAACGGGCGGTTCGACACGCTGACATCGCGGCCCGCCTGCACCCAGCGCGGCTCGATGGGCGGCGCCGGCAGGGCGACGAGTTCCCCGAAAAAGGCCGACTGGCGGACATCCTCGACCTGAATCCTGGTGAAGGACGGCTTGGGAATCACCGGCGAGTTCGGCTTGCCGTGGTGGCGGACCGCCACGACCCGGTCGGCTCCCAGCAGGGCGTTCGCCACGCGGACCACGTCGGCCTTGGTGACCCGGCGCAGGCGATCCAGCCGGCCGGCGGCGTGCGCCCACTCATCCACCGCGACAAACGACATGGCCATCCGGTTGACCCGGGCCTCGTTGGACTCCAGTTCCCGCTTCTCCCCCACCTCAAAATTGGTGATGACGGCCTTGAGATCACTCTCCTCAAACTCACCCCGCTTGAGGCGCTCCACGGCTCCCAGGAGCAGGGCCTCGGCCTGGGCC
The DNA here is from genome assembly GCA_023265785.1 of Candidatus Coatesiibacteriota bacterium. GTDB lineage: Bacteria > Oederibacteriota > CAKKQC01 > CAKKQC01 > CAKKQC01 > JAHFSL01. The sequence goes on from JAHFSL010000231.1 coordinate 3,476, forward strand.
GGCGTCTGACCCTGCCGCGGGACCGCCCAGACTTCCCAAATTCCGGCATCGCGGTTGAGGTCGGGGGAACTTCCGGCGGCCTTGACCTTCTGGGCCTGGACCAGCGAGAGGTTGATGATGCCGGCCACGGCATTGTCCATCAGCATGTCCATCACGGTGACGATATCCGCGTCAGGATCCGACCCGGGGACCGCCTGCCAGCCGATGACCACCTTCTCCTCCGCCTCGAAGGTCACCGCCACGCGCTTTGTCCCCTTGGGGCGCGGCGTCGGGAACGCGGGCCGCGGGGGCACCGGTCTTGATTCCCATCCGCCGAACTCGCGCTCCAACAGGGCCAGCATCTCCGCCCGGTCAAAGTCACCGGCCAGCGCGATGCACATGTTGGCGGGAACGTAGGCCTTGTGGAAATAGTCGTACATGCGCGCGAGGGACGGATTCTTGAGGTGGGCCACGGTGCCCAGCGTGGGTTGGGTCCCGTAGGGGTGGCGGGGAAAGAGGGCCAGCGCGAACGCCTCGTCCAACGCCCGCTCGGGATTGTCCATGGCCCGGTTCTTCTCCTCGTACACCGTCTCGAGTTCGGTGGGAAAGAGCCGGAACACGGCGTGGGTAAACCGGTCGGCTTCCACCTTCGCCCACACGGCGGCCCGGTTCCGGGGGAAACTACAGACAAAGACCGTGCCCTCGTCCATCGTGAAGGCGTTGACATCGTCAAATCCCAGCCGGGCATACAGCCGGTCCAGTTCATTGGGCACCTCGAACGCCGCGCCCGCGGCGTTCTCCCGGTCAATCTCCTTCAGGAGCCGGTCCCGCTCCTTCCCATCCCTGGACTTGAACCGGCGGTCGTACAGGGCCACGATCCGGTCCAGGTGCGGTTTCTCCTGCTCCCAGTCCATCGTGCCGATCCGGGAGGTTCCCTTGAACAGCATATGTTCCAGATAATGCGCCAGCCCGGTGCAGTCGGCGGGGTCGTTCCGGCTCCCCGTCCGAACCGCCACCCACGCGGTGACCCGCGGCACCCGGGTGGAGGGCGAGAGGTAGATGGTGAGCCCGTTGGCCAGCCGGTGGACCGTGGCGCCCAGCAGGTCGCCGGGCAGGGGGGACAGGACCGGGGCGGGCACCACCGGGGCCGCAACGGGCGGCACCGTCGTGCGTGCCGGCGACCGCCCCGCGGCCAGGAGGAGCGCGAGCAGGAAGGCGGATCGGCGCTGGCGGGTCACAACGCTGGCGATCATAGCATCAGGGCGCCGGCCGAAGGGTACCATGAATCATGCCCCGGAACGCCCTCCTGCTCGCCGCCATCTGGCTGGTCCCCGGGATGGCGCGCGGCTGGGGCGATGACGGCCACAAACTCGTCCTGCGCGAGGCGATCCGCACCCTGCCGCCCGCCGCCCGGCGACTTTACGAGAACAAGGGGCGCGAACTGGACCGCCTCACGGTGGAGCCCGACCACCGCAGTCAGGTGCCGGCGGAAGGGTGCAAGCACTGGGTCAATATCGAGAAGACCGAGCCGGCGTATGTCGCCGCCCTCAATGCCGCGCTCACCGCGGCCTACGGCGGCGAGGGGTACGCCGATGAGGATGCGCGCGGCGTGGCCGCCGGGCTCGATA
>JAHFSL010000232.1 GCA_023265785.1 Candidatus Coatesiibacteriota bacterium
CTTCTCCTGTTCGTATGGGTGCTCTGGTCCACGACGTATCCCTTGGCGGGTGCCGTGCCTCCCCGCGTCCTGTTCCTGCTGGACCCCCTGCTGGTCGGGACGACGGCCCTCGCGGGCCGGGTTTCGGTCCCGGGCTGGGAATGGGCGGCGGCGCTCCTGGGCGCCACCCTCCTGCTCGGCCGGTTCTTCTGCGGCTGGATGTGCCCGCTGGGCACCTGCGGCGACCTGACGGGCCGCTTGCGCGGGACTCCCCGGCCGTCCCGGGTGCGGCTGGTCAAGTACGGGGTGCTGGCGGGGGTCGTCGTGGCCGCGGCGTTCCGGCTTCAGGTGGTATGGCTCGTGGACCCCATCGTCATCGCCGCCCGGTTCGTCTCCCTCAACCTGATTCCGGGGGTCGTGCGGTCCTTCGATGCGGTGATGGTCATGGTCATCACGAAGTTCGGATTGTACGGGGCGGTCTATGACGCCTACCGGTCGCTCAAGACCGGCGCGCTCGGGGTGAACGCCTATCTGTTCGTCCATTCGCCGGTCATCCTGGTGGTCTTTCTCGCCATCACGGGGGCGACGCTCTGGTCGCGGCGGGTGTGGTGCCGGGCGCTCTGTCCGCTGGGGGCGATGTACGCGCTGACGGCCCGGTTCGCCCGCCTGCGGCGCGTGGTGACGGAGTGCGTGGACTGCGAGGTCTGCCGCTCCCACTGCCGCATGGCGGCCATCGCTGGGACGGAGACGTACGATCCGGCCGAGTGCATCCTGTGCCTGGACTGCGTCTACGACTGCCCCGTGGGCGGAACCACCTTCTCCTTCCGCCGACCGGCGGCCGTCCCGGCGTTGCCGTCCGGGTCGGGGAAGGGGGGCGCGCTGACCCGCGGCGAGTTCCTGATGCTGGCCGGCGGCACCGTGGCCGCTCTCGTGCCCGGGCCGGTGGCCGCGGCGGCCCGCGCCGCGTCCTCCTCTTCGCCGCGCCACCCCGCGCCGCCACCCATGCCGGTGGCGACCGCCCCGATCCGTCCCCCCGGCGCCCTGGCCGAGGCCCAATTCATGGACCGGTGCATCCGGTGCGGTAACTGCATGAAAGTGTGCCTGACCAACGGCCTCTTTCCGGCGGTCGCCGAATCGGGCTGGCGCGGGGTCTGGACGCCGCGCATGGTGCCCGAGGTGGGCTACTGCGAATACGGGTGCAACCAGTGCGGTCAGGTCTGCCCGGTCGGCGCGATCGCGGACCTGCCCCTCGGGAGGAAACGGAAGGCCGTCATGGGGATGGCCTGGTTCGATCACGGGGTGTGCCTGCCGTGGAAGAAGGATCAGTCATGCCTGGTGTGCGAGGAGCACTGCCCGGTGCCCGGGAAGGCGATCAAGCTGGAGACAGTGCGCGTCAAGGGCGTGACCCTGAAACGGCCGCGCGTGGACCCGGAACTGTGCATCGGGTGCGGGATCTGCACCTACAAGTGTCCGGTCCGCCCGGCCCGGGGTGTCCGGGTCTTCGCGGTGCAGGACGTGGCCCGCGTGACCCCCCGGGCGCTTCGCCGGGGACCGCTGCAGGCGGTCGTATGATCCGGGTACCACCCGTTCAAGGCGTGTTGATTTTGCAGAGGGTATCTGATTCAATGGGCGCAACTTGCGGAACTGCTGGAAGTGCATAGCTCACGGCTACGAGGAGCACGCTGCATTATGGCGAAAAACCGGATCGCCCTCGGCTTGGCGATGCTCCTCGTCGCCCTCCGCTCCGAGGCCAGCGGGGACCGGGCCTCCAGGCTTGACGTCCTCCGCAATGCCGGCACGGCCGTCCGCACGCTGGATTTCTTCGAGGACACAATTGTAACTGACGAGAGGGACGGTAAAGTGCTGGCCTCGCCCGTTACGACGGTGCATCTTCTGTATCGAGCAGATCTTGCCCTGCTCCGGGTCGAAGGCACGACGGAATCGGCGACGGCGTTCATGGGCCACGAGTGCCGAAACGGTGGTGGCGCGCCGACGGTCCGGCGCATCACGCAGAGCGTGCCGGCACCGGCGTGGCTCTATCACCTCCCGGAACTGCTTGCGCGAGCACGATGCCGCACGCGGGCGGAAGGAGATGGACGGGTGATTGCGGTGCACGGGATGCGCTCGGACCAACCGGAGACGCCACGGTCTCAAGCCGAAGTCACGCTCAACCGTACCGGTCTCCCGGCCAGCGTCGTGACCTTCGGGGCTAACCATGAAGTCCTCGATGAAATCTTGATTCAATGGCAACGCCGCGACGGTGTTGATGTGCCCTTGAAAGTCACCTATCGGTATCACAGCGCGAGGAACCTGCTCACCAGTGAGGTGACCTGCCGCGGCATGCGAGTCAATGCGGCGATTGGCGCGAGTTTGTTCGAGGCACCATGAGAACCTTACCGTTGCATCCGGGGGTCTGGCTCGCCCTGCTCTGTCCGGCGCTCGGGATGGGTGCACCCGCGACCCCGCCTCCGGATTGGCCGTTCGTCAGGGGTGGTTCGGGTTTCTCCGGCTATCGCTCGACCACCCTGCCGGTGCCGCTCAAGTTCGCCTGGCAAGGGACGGCGGCACCGGGAGCCCCGGTGACCCTCGGGGGGACGGTCTACACCTGTTCGCCGAGCTCGACGGTGCCGCTCTTTGGGACGATCAGCGCGCGGGGGATGAGCACCGGACAGCCGGCCTGGGCCGGCGGCGGCCAGGACATCCTCGTGTTCGGACTGGCCTCACGACAGCCCGCGGTGGAGGCGAACAGCAAGGGTGCCGGGTTCCTGTACATCGCGGCCGAGGACGATCTGGGCAGGGCCGTGGGCGAGGGATTCGATCCCGTCACCGGCGCCAGGCTCTGGGTGTCACCCGTGCGATTCAGCGACGTCACGGCGCAAGCCGGGGTCGAAGTGTCCGTTCCCTTTCCCTCCTTTCCGGCGTTCTATGGCTTCACGTGGCCGATCAGCACCTGTTGCGGCTGTACCCTCCCATGCACACAGGCGAACTTCCCGCCCCATCCGCCTCGCTCCGGGTATGGAATGGTGTTGAACAGTTCCGATGGAACGCTGGCGGGTGACTATGCGACGGCGCCGATCGAAAATGGCCGGCCGGTCGTTTCCGGATCACTCGCCTACATCATTCATGACCAGGAGTGGTGGACCCCGAACTTTTACGGGTGCGGCGGGTTCTGGTACTGCCGGTGGCCCCCGAACTACACGCCTTACTACAACCGGTACCAGCTTTCCGGGAAGAATCCGGTGTCGTTCACCCAGATCACGCCCACCGCGGTCCCGGCCGATGAGACCCCCTCGACCTATCTCGATCCGTTCAACGCATCGGCCCAATTCTTCGGCCCGGGGACGGATCACGGGGACGTCGGGCTGGCCACATCGGCCCATCTGCTGTCATTGAACGGGTCTCAGCTGACGGCCCGCGATCCGGCCTCGACGAACGGCGCACTCGCGTGGACGGCGAGCCCGACCGTCCTCGCGGATCGCGACCGGGTGGCGGCGGGGAACGGCGTCATCGTGGCGGTCAACGCGACATCCCATCAGATTCTGAAATTCGCGGACTCGAATGGAGCCCTGATCACATCCGCTTTCTTTGCGCCATCGGTGACGGTGACGAGTTCAGTGTGCCTGACCAATGACGCCGTGCTCTTTGGCGATGCCCGGGGGAACCTCCATGTGTTTGACCTGGGCACCCTGCTGGAACGCCAGCAGTTGAAAGTGTCGAACGTATCTATCATCGGGGACATAGTCGTGGTTGGCCAGGAGGTGGTCGTTGCCGCGGTGGACGGCACGCTGGTGAAGTTGAGCGGGACGGGGTCAGGGTGCGACCAGCCCAGTTTCGGGTATCCCGAAAACGGCCACCAGGGAATCGGCCCGGGGGGCGTGAACACCTTGAGCGGCAACCTGATCTTCAGCGTGCAGGACTTGTCCCTGCCGTTCGCCGGCATGGCGATCACCTTCGTCCGCACCTACAACAGCGAACGGGCCAAGACGGTCACCCTGTTCGGGGACTCCCAGACTGTTTCAGGAACACCGTTTGCCAGCGTCCTGGGACCCGGCTGGACCCACAGTTACCAATTCGAGGTGAAGCCCCAGTTCGACAAGGCGTCGGGCGCGACCCTCTTTGTCGAGGAGCGGGGGGACGGCCGCGAACCGGCATTCACCCTGACGCTCACCGGCCAGATTCTCAATCCGCCGGGTATCTTTGAGACTCTCTCCTTCACCACCACGGGGAGCGCGCTGTCCGAAACCGTCACAGGGAAAGGTGCGGTCGTGCGGCGGAAGACCGGGGTGACGCGCGAGTACGATGTGCAGGGGCGCCTCCTGCGGATGGCGGACTCCAACGGAAATTTCCTCGCCTTCACCTGGACCCCCTCAGGGGCCGGTCCCCGGCTGGTGTCCGTGGTGGCCCACTCGACCGCGTCCACGGACTCCGTGGCGGCGTCCTTGGGGTACGACGCCGTCACGGGCCGGCTGACCAGCCTGACCTCGCCCCATCCGAGCGGCGTCGGGACCGTCGTGACCCAGTACCAATACACCCCCGGCGGGCTGTTGAGCGATGTCATCGGTCCGGGTGGAGTCATCTACCACGCCCGGTACGAATACGACCTCCAGAACCGGCTGAACCGCAAACGCGACGCCCGCGGCCCGCCGGGCGCCAAACGCCTGCGGTACGACTACGACGTCCAGGGGCGGGTGAGCCAGGTCCGCACCGATGGGTCCGTCCTCACGGCTTCCTATGCCTACGCCACCGGCCCGGCGGGCCAGGCCCAGACCCTGGTGGACCAGCCGGTCCAGGGGGGCGTGCGGGAGACGATCTACGAATACGACGAGTGCCGCATCCTGGTCCGGCAGGAACTGGCCTCGGGGGTGGAACACGCCTACCACTGGGACGCCAACCGGCTCCCGGTGGTGGTGGGGGACGCGACGGGCCGCTCCACCACCCTCACCTATGACTCCCGCGGCAACGTGACGCAGGTGCGTGACGCGCAAGGGGGCTTCACGACCCGGCAGTACGACCCGCTCTTCAGCCGGGTGGTCCATGCGGTCAACCCGATCGGCGCGGTGACCGACTTCGCCCGGGATGCCGCCGGGAATCCCGTGAGCACGA
>JAHFSL010000014.1 GCA_023265785.1 Candidatus Coatesiibacteriota bacterium
TGGCCCTCGTCGGGGGACCCCTCCCGGCCCTGCCGGTCACGCTGGCGGCGGGTGGGGGGAGCCAGACCATCGAGTGGCAGTTCGCCCGCAAGCCCGGCGGCGGACTGGAGACCTGCGACTGGCAGGGGATCGGGGCGGAAGACTTCAATGTCACCGTGTCCGCGCGGGGCAACTGCTGGACGTACGCCGTCATCAACAAGCCGACGCCGCTCATGGGGGTGGATCGCAATACCGGGACCTGCCCGCCGCCGGACAACCAGAACCTGCTCCTGACATGTCCCAGCAGTGTGAACGCAACGTCGCCGTTCAATCTTTTTCTGGATGTCACCAATCCGTTGCCGGACCGCCCCTTTGTGCTCGAGACGCCCGGCCAGCCCGTGGCCACCCTCTATACCGCCTCCGGGAGCCCGGGCTGGACATTCTGCGGAACCTGCTTCTCGGCCAGCGGCGGGGCGGCGTCGTGCTCCACCTGTTGGGGACCGACCGGCCTTCCCTTCACTTGGTCGCCGGGCCAGACCGTGACTTTCACTTGGTCCGCCTTCGGGCTCGCCCCGGGCACGGTGAGCGGCGAGGCCACGCTGGCGTACAGCAGTGCGGGGCTGGTGGCGTGCCACGATGCGTGCGCCAATTCGCTTCCCCTGTGGGGGACTTCCATCTGCACCTTCGACATCATTCCGCCGGGGGTCATCAACGTGACCTCGTTCACCGCGACCTGGTACTCGCCGTCCGGTTCGCCGTACCCGCGGTGCGGGGCCGGGCCGGATGTCGTCCCGGTCCGGCTGAACATCACCATCCAGAACCTGGACACCTTCCTTCCCCTCACCGTGACGCGCATCTGCGATTCAACCGTCCCGGAGCGCGCGACGGGGGCTTCGGGCGCCGCCTTCGTTCCGCCCGCGGTGCCCACACCGAGCCCCTGGCCGCCGCTTCCGTTCACCATTCCGCCGTCACCGTTGGCCCCCGCAAGTTACAGCGAGGTCACGGTCACGGTGTACTGGGACCCGATCTGCGGTCCGGAAACGTTCGGCTGCTTCATCCAGCCGCCGCAGACCAAGGTGGAAAGCCTCATCGGCGGATACACCAGCCTCAACTGCTGTGATATCGCCTTTTCGCCGACGGCCTTTCCGCAGGTCACTTCGTCGAATCCCGCACGGCTGGAGGTCGCGGGGTCGCCGGAGTCCGTCTCGCCCTGGACTGATAAATTCGAGTACTCGGTGGGGCAGGTCATCACCATCAGGCTCAGCGTGACCAACACGGGTGAAAACGATTTTCTGGGGTGGAGCGTCACCCTGACCGCCAATCCGACGGCGGGTGCGGGCGTCACCCCGCTGTTCGGCCCCTTGCCGGTGCCGTCCTCCCCCCTTCCCGGCATCGGCTCCTGCACCTCCGGCCCGCCGTATCCGGGGGTCGTCACCTACGAGTGGACCACGACTGCCACTGCGGGCGGCAAGGTGTCATTCACGGGCGTGGTGGGGGGAACCGATGCGGGGTGCGGGACATTCCTGTTCGAGACGGCGACGACCCCGCCGGTCACGATCGCCACCGCGGCGGCCGTCTCCTGCACGGCCTACGCCACCCCGCTGGTCACCATGTCCGTCACCTGTACCGGATGCCTGCCGCGGTCCGACTGCGACCCGGTGACGGGGGCGGGCTGTCTCGACGTCGTGCTGAATGCGATCAATAATGGAGATGTGAGCGCCATGTGCGTCATCGTGTCCGACGGGTCCCCGGCCAACGTCTTCCGGCCGTGCCCGCCGCCCGCGACGGTGGGGACCGCGGTGTTTGCGTGCGGCCTGCCGTACGGGGGCGATTGCGCTCCATCCACAATCTATGCTGGCTCCTGCCCGTCGCCATGGGTCGGACTGCCCAACCCGTGTCCTAAGAATCCGGGAACAATTCCGCGCGGGGAGACCGGCAAGTACACCTGGCGGTACAGTCCCTCCTCCACCGGGTGCGTGGACCCGCTCGTCTCCATGTGCGCCCGGGATGGCGCCACGGGCACGACGATCTATTGCGACAGCCCGACCAACCCGGTCCAGATCAAGGCGCGGTACCCGCTCCAGATGACCCTCGTGGCCGCCCCCGCGCAGGTGGCGCCGGGCCAGACGTTCACCGTGTCGGTCCTCATCTTTAACCCCGGCCAGACCACGGCGTCGCTCCAGGGCGGCGAACCCGCCCTCCAGTTCTACCAGGCGTCCACGGGGGGCAAGGTGACCGACCAGTACGACGTGGTGCCGCCGTCGCCGGTCAGCATCCCGCCGGGCCGAAGCGTCACGATCACCGTCACCGTGCAGGCCCACAAGTCGGCCCAGCCGGGGAATGTGATGATCCGCGCGCCCCAGGGCGACAAGTTCATCGCCCGCGACCTGGAGACGGGCCTGCCGTTCCCCGCCGTGGATGCCGGCGGCCCGCTGTCGCTGGTGGTTCAGGATGCCAGCAACTCCCTGGTGATCTCGGGCGCCAATCCCACGCCCATTGCCGCCCAGGCCGCCCGCATCACCTACCAGATCGCCGATGCCGGCCGGCCCGGCCGCCGCACCCGGCTCAAGGTCTACTCGCTCTCCGGGGAGCTGGTGCGCGTGCTCGTGGACAAGCCCGCGGCGGTCGAGCAGGTGGAGGTCCCGTGGGACGGCCGGAACGAGGGTGGCCAGATGTGCGCCAGCGGGATCTACCTCGTCCGGCTGGAAGGCCCGAACTATTCCGCGGTCCGGAAACTCGCGCTGATTAAATGAGGCCCGGAACGATTCCGGCGGCGACCCGGATCGTCGCTCTCATCATCCTGGCGGGCATCGCGGGTCCCGCCCGGGCCCTCCGGCTGGCGGAAAACGGGTTCACCGTCTCGCCGGGCGAGGTCCTGCTGACCCGGACGATCACGGTGACCGCAACGCTGGAGAACGATCATCCCCCCGCCGGCGACCTGTTCGGCATGGAGGTGATGCCGGTCCCCGGCGAGCTGGTCAGGCTGGTGGGGTTGGAGCCGCCCCCCGCCTTCACCTGTACCGAGACCGGAGGGACGACCACGGGCCGGTGGATTTTTGAGGCGTTGGCGCCCGGGACGGTGACCTTCGCCCTGGAGGCATCCCAACAGCAGTGCCGCTCCGAGCTTTCAGATACCCCGGTCCATGCCGTGTCCCCGCCGATCCATCTCCTGCCCCTTCCGGTCTGGACCTCACTGGCGTGCGTTCCGGCGTTCGTGGCACCCGGTGCCGAGTTTGCCCTGGTCCTGACCCTGCGCAACGACGCGGCCGAGGAGGGGTTCTACCAGCCGCCGCACGCCGACGCCGAACTGGGCAACCGCCGGACGCCGGCCGCGCAGGTGCTCGGTGCTCCGACCGTGGAGCCGGCCACGGCCCTGCATGGCAACCGCCTGGTCCTGCCACCCGGACGGGAGGTGGTCTTCCGCTGGCGGTGCCGGGCGCGGGAGACGGGGACCCAGCGGTTCGAGGTGGTGGGTGCCGGGCTCATCATGCGGAGCAGGCCGGTCACGATCCGCACCCCCGCGGCCTTCACGCTCACCGTCCCCGCGCCGGCCGTGCCGACGGCGCTGGGGCGGGAGTACACGGTTCGGGCGGTCCTCCGCACCGGCGGCGACGCGGCGGTTGCCGCGCCCGGGGCGGCCATCACCTGGTCACCGCCCGATGCGGCCCGGCTGGTGACGGCCGCGCCGGTGACGGCGACCCTGATGCGCGCGGAAGGCCCGGAGGTCGCCGTCGCGACCTTCATCCTGGAACCGCTCAAGCCCGGCCCCCTGCTCTTCTCCGTCTCGGCGTGGGGCACCGAGGCGGATTCAGGCGCATCCCTGCATCCCCCCACGGCCACGCGGATGCTGGCCGTCCAGGCGCCGCCCCGGCTCGAGGTCGGCATCGCACCGCTGTCCGCCACCGCCCTGGTGGGCAGTCGCGTCCCCTTCGGGGTGACCGTACGCAACCGGGCGTCCGCCGCAACGGGTGCGGTGGCGCCCCTCGTCCTGTTCAAGGCCGGCACGGCGGACCTGCATGCCTTCGCCCCGATGTACATCGGGGTCCCCGCCGGCGGGACCTCCTTCTTTGCGGGGGCCATGACGCCGGGCTCACCCGGTGCGGTGGAGTTTGCCGTGCAGGCGACGGCCCGGGATGACCGGGGAGGGCCGTGGATCACGGCCGTGTCCCGGCGGCGGTCATCATGGCGGTGCCGGTCCCGCGGTTCGAGGTGTATCCCCTTACGGCCCGGGCCTGGCAGGGGACCACGGCCACCGTCCGGTTCTCGCTCGTCAACGCCGCGCGCGACCGGGTCCGGGTGACGGCCGCCACGGTGTCGCTGGCCGGCACCGGGGCGGGATCGAATGCCACCCGGCTGCGGCCCGTCCCGCTGGTGCTGGAGCCGGGGGCCAGCGCGACCCTGGCGGCCTCGATCTACCTGCCCCCGGCCAAGGCGCCGTACGCCGTGGCCGGGTCCCTGTCGCTGTCCGCGACCCTGACGGCCTTTGGGTTGCCCTTCCTCGCCCAACCGGGCGCGCGTACCGCCGTCCTGGCCTGTCCCCGCACGACCGGGTTCGTGAGCGTGGAGCCTGACGGCGCGTTCCGGCCCCCCCGTGATCCCGTCATGCGCGTCGAGTGGACCCAGACCTTCGCGGGCGAGGCCGGGTGCGCCCTGCTCAAGGCCGACGGCACCCCGGTGCGTTCCCTGGGCGGTGCCGCCCGCAGGGAGGCGGGCTGGCACGAGATCACCTGGGACGGCCGGGACGGGGCGGACGCGGTGGTGCCGCCCGGCAAGTACCTGCTCCGGGTGGCCGGAACGAGCGCCTCGGCGTGGCACGCCGACCACCAGTTCTCCATCGAGAAGCCGTGACCCGGGGGCGGGCGGCCCTGCTGGCCGCGTGGATGGCCGTGGGACCGGGTGCGGCGCATGCCGCCGCACCCGCACTCTGCGCGGTGGTGTCGGCGCCGACGCTGGTCGAGGTGGGACAGGTCTTCACCGTCACCATGGTGGTGCACGACTGCGGCGACACCCCGCTGATCCGGGTGAATCCCTCCCTCTCGTTCACCATGACGGGGACCTGCCTCCTCATCAACAGCGTGGCCCAGGCGGCTTCCGGCGGCGGGTCGGTGCTGGCAGTGGCGGGGCCGACGGGCGGCACGGTCATGTGTCCGGTGGCGCTTGCGGCCGGTGCGGGGGCCAGCGCGTACGCCGACTTCACCTGGTCCTTCAAGGGGGTCGCGGTGGGTGCCGTGGACCTCACCATCACCGCGGCCGGGCTGGAGGTGGGTGGGAGCCCCGGGGCGACCGTGTTCGCGTCGGACACGGTGACGATCAATGTCCAGCGGCCCGCCGCGATGTCGGCCACCCTCACCGTCAATCCGCCGGGCCTCATACCCTATGGCGCGACCGTGACGGTCTACCTGGAGGTGATGGACAACGGCGATGCCTCGGTCGATCAGGCGTTCGTGTACTCCGTGACCGTGACGGGCACGGCCGCCCTGACCCCCCTGCCATGTCCGCCGCTGGCCAGCCTGTGCAAGGACGATCCGGCGTATGCCAAGTCGGACCTGGCATCGGGGCTCCCCGGCAGGACCTGGACCTGGTTGTACCGCACCAGTGCCCCGGGGACCGTCACCCTGCGCGCCAATGTTGGCGGCCTGGACCATCTCACCCGCGCCCTCGTGGTTTCGTCTCCCGCGACGACGCTCTTCACCGTTCCCGTCCCCTCCATTCTGTCGTGGACCCTCACCGGCCTGCCGGTCCTGGTCCAGGGGCAGGAGGCGCTGTTCAAGGTGCGCGCCACGAATGCCGGCACCACCCAGGTGTGCGTGACGGGACTGATCCTTGCGCTCAATGGCCTCCCGGCGGGATTCTCCGCGCAGGTGCCGGTGTCGGCCGACCTGGCAGACTCCCTCCTGCCCGTCTGCACACCGCCCTGGGGGGCCGGTCAGAACCGCGAGTTCACGGTGCGCGCGACGCTGGCCGCCACCGCGGCGTCGGGACCCGCCCTGGTGTCCGTGACCTGGACGGGGGCCGATTCGTGGACCGGCATTCCGGTGCTCGGGGCGGGGGTGCCGCTCGGCGTGGTCATCAGCCCCGCCGAGCGGGTGGTGACCGGCATTATCCCGAATCCCTGGAGCCCGGCGGATGGGCCGGTGCGCATCGGATTTGCGGTCCCGGTGGAGGGCGGCGGCGGGGCCCTGCCGGCGCGGGTGGAGGTCCTGACGATCCTGGGCGAGGTCATCCGGGTCCTCGTGAGCGATGTCCGTCCCGCGGGGGCCTACGAGGCCACATGGAACGGCAAAAATACGGCAGGCCAGAAGACCGCATCGGGCATCGTCCTGGTGCGGATTCAGGCGGGAACCCGCCGGGAAGTGCGCAAACTGGCCGTGTTAAGATAGCCACGCCGTGAGGATCGCGCGCGCCCTGCCCGCCTGCCTGCTGGTGATCGTGGTGGCATCCGGCGCCCGCGCCGGGGTCGGGGCCACCCAGTCCGAGTTCCTCAAGATCGGCCTTTCCGCCCGGGCCGCCGGAATGGCCGGGGCGTTCGGGGCCGTCGCCGACGACCTGGGCGCGCTCGAGTACAACCCGGCCGGACTGGGACTCCTCAACAACAGCCAGGTGTCGTTCATGTACAGCAAGTGGCTGGCGGACATCAGCTTCGGGTCCATCGCCGGGGCGCATATCGTCCCCGTCATCGGGACCATCGGGCTGGGTCTCAACCTGCTGGACGTGGGAGACATCGAGGGTTCCTCGCTCAAGAGTTTCAAGGCCTCGAGTTTCCTGTTCCGCGCCGCCTGGGCGCGCAGCCTGGCGCCGAACCTCACGATCGGGGCCGGCGCCAAGGTGCTGAACGAGAAGATCTCCGATCTCAACTCCTCCGGCGGCACCGTGGACGCGGGGGTGCTGTACAACCCGCTCAAGGGGATTGAACTGGGGGCCGCCGTGGAGAATCTCGGCGTGGTCTCGGCGTTCCAGGCGGAGAAGGACGCCCTGCCGCTGTTGGTCAAGGTGGCGGCGGCGTGGAAGGGGCTCGAGGGCGAGTACGGCCAGTTGGTGGCCGCGGCCGACCTCGACTACTATGTCCCGCCGGCGGGACTGTTCAATCCCACCTTCGGGGTGGAGTACTGGGGCGGCAAGTACTTCGCCCTGCGTGCCGGATACGCCCTGCGCAAGACCGATCTGTCCTCCCTCGTCGGGTTCGCCGCCGGCGTGGGCGTGCGCTGGCAAACCCTGCGCGTGGACTATGCCTTTGCCCCGTTCTCCTCGCTGGGCACGACGCACCGCGTGGCGCTCAACTGGGAGATCTGGCCGCTTGTCAGCCTGGCCGTGCCGGGGTCGGGCGTGGGCGAGCGGCGGAGCGCCGCCGCGGCCGGGCCCCTGCCGCCCGCGCCGCCGTACGTGACCGCCGAGGCGGGATCGGGAAGTGTCCTGCTCAAGTGGGACGCGCCGCAGGCCTCCAGCCTCGCCGGGTACAACGTGTATGTACGGCGGGAGACCGAGCGCGAGTTCCGGAAGTTCAATGACGAGCCGGTGACCGCGACCACGCTCATCGTGGGCGGGCTGGTCGCGAACTCCCGGTACCAGTTCGTCGTCCGCTCGGTGGATTCCGCCAACCCGCCGCGCGAGTCCGCGCCGTCGCCCCAGGCCACGGCGATTCCCTACTGAACCCGGCGCTCGATCCCGTCGCCGTCTTCCTGCTGGCGGTCGCGGGCATCCTGCTGACGGGGGCCCTGGGCGAGGTGGTCTTTCGGAGCACCGGCATTCCGGACCTGCTCTGGCTGCTCGGGGCGGGCTGGGTGCTGGGGCCGGGATTGGGGCTGGTGTCCGCGGACGGGTTGGCTCCCGCCGCCCCGTACTTCGCCGCGCTCGCCCTGGCCGTGGTCGGGTTCGAGAGCGCCAGTCGGGTGCGGGTGGCCGATGCGGTGGGCCCGTCCCGCCGTGCGGTCGGGCTGGCCGCGGCGGGGTTCCTGGCCTCCGGGCTCGCGGTTGCCGCGGGCACCATGCTCGTGGCGTCGGCAGGCTGGCTTCCGGGCTGGTCGTGGCGGCACGCGGCGCTGGCCGGGACGGTGTTGGGCGCGGCGAGCGCCACGGTGTCCCTGCCCGCCCTGACGCGTGCAAAACTCGATGTGCGCTCCGCGGGCTGGTTCAATCTGGAGTCCGCGCTGGCGGAGACCGTCGCCATCCTGCTCGGCGGCGCGGTCCTGTATGGGATGGAGGGCGAGAGCGGGAGCCCGGGCATCCCGCTCTTCACCGGCCTCGCGCTCGGGTTGGTGGCGGGGTTCCTCTGGCTCCTGTTTCTCAAGACCCTCCGGGCCGTGAACCACGCGTACTCCATCACGCTGGGCGTGCTCCTCGTGCTCTCGGCGCTCGCCGCGCGGATCGGGGGAAGCGCCGCGGCCGCGGCCATCGGCGCCGGGCTGGTCCTGGGCAACGCCCCCGGGATCAGCCGGGCGCTCAAGTTGTCCGATACGCTTGAACTCGGCGAGGATGTGCGCGGGTACCACAGCCAACTGGCCTTCCTGATCAAGGCGCTCTTTTTCGTCTTCCTGGGCGTGCATCTGGCGGGCCCGTGGCCCGCGCTGGTCACCGGCCTCCTGCTCGGCGTTCTCGCGGCGGGAGTCCGGTGGCCCGCAACCGGGATGGTGCTCTCCGCCTCGGCGGCGGGGGAGCCGGCCCGCCGCCTTCTCGCCGCCGCCGGGGCCCGTGGACCCGTGACGGCGGTGCTGGCGATCCTGGCCGCGCACCGCGGAATCAACGGGCTGGAGGCTCTGCCCACCATCGCCGCCGCCGCGCTGTTGAGCGCCGCGCTCGCCACGGCCGTTGGTGTCGCGCTGGCCCGAACCGCGCCCCGCGCCGCCGCGGGGTCATGGGCCAGTCCGGCCCCCGCTCCCTCCTGGTCCTCGTCCCCTGCCGCGGTTCCGGCACCGCCCCCGCCGGTGGCCCCGGCCACCGACCCCTTCTCCTCCGGCGCCCTCCCCGCCGACTTCCTCGCCCCCACCCCGGCCGATGCCGAGATCACCCCCGGCTCCGGTTTCCGGTGGTAAAGGCAGTCATCGCAAGAAAACCGGGGGATGCAGGCGACTATAATGAATCCATGAAGAGAGCCATGCTCCCCGTGCGCAAGATCCGCCTCCAGGAAGAGGGGACGGATGATCGCGTGCTGGAACTCCCGCCGGAAGAGCGGCTGGCCCTGATGTGGCCGCTCACCCGGCAGGTCTGGATGCTGGCAGGAAAATTGGATGTGGGCGCCCGACTTCAAAGACATACTGTCCGCGCTTTCCACCGAGCGCGCTGACTATCTGCTCGTCGGGGCCTATGCCCTGGCGTTGCATGGATTGCCCCGGGCCACGGGAGACCTCGACATCTGGGTGCGGGCCACGCCGGAGAACGCTGACCGGGTCCTGGCCGCCCTGCGCCGGTTCGGCGCCCCCATGGAGCATTTTGACCGCGACAACCTGTCAAGACCCGGGTGGGTGTTTCAGATGGGCGTGGTTCCCCTTCGGATTGACATCATCACCGAGGTCAGTGGCGTCACCTTCGACGAAGCCTGGGCGGGCCGGGTCACGGTGGAGTCGGAGGGCGTCAGCGTACCCGTGGCGGATCGCTCCACGCTGATTCGCAACAAGAAAGCCTCCGGCCGGCCCAAGGACCTTCTGGATGTGGCCGAGTTGGAAAAGCTCACCCGGCACCCCCGCAAGGCGTAGCCTTCGGCCCGGCCCCGTCGCTTTGGCGGTAGGATGGAGGCTATGAAATCAATGGGACGCACCCGCAAGAAGATCGTGTTCTGGACGGCCGTCGTGGTCGTCATCCTCTTTGGCACCGTCGGGTACCTGACCATGGGAGGCCAGCAGGCCCTGCCCGCACGGCAGGAGATTCTGCCCGGGGTGGTCCAGGTCAAGGACGGGTTTGTGGGCATCGGAATCATCGAGGCCGGCCACGGCCGGGTTGTCCTGATTGACGCGGGCAACGATGCCGCAGGCAAGGTGATCCTGGGTGAGATGGCGAAGCGCGGGCTCAAGGTCGGGGACGTGTCCGCCATCTTCCTCACCCACGGACATCCCGACCACCGGCGAGGCGTTGCCCTCTTCCCGCGGTCCGCCGTCTACATCCTGGCGGCCGATGCCGACCTGGCGGTGGGCAAGGCCAGCCCGAAGGGCCCCCTGCCGCGGCTCCTCCCCAACGGGGACGACCATGTGCGGATCACGCGGCCCTTGCACGATGGGGAGACCGTCAAGGTCGGTGCGGTCGCGGTCCGGGTATTCGAACTGCCGGGCCACACCGCCGGGAGTGCCGCCTACCTCGCCGGCGGCGCGCTGTTCCTGGGCGACGCCGCAATGATCAGCCCGGCGGGAAAACTGCTCGGCCCCAAATGGATCTTTTCCGACGATGCCGAGCAGGGCCGCCGGTCCCTGGCGATCCTCGCCCACCGGCTCCTGGGGGACCCGTCCGTGAAGGCGATCGTCACCTCCCATGCCGGCGCGCTGGTGTCCGGGTTGGTGCCGCTGGAGGATTTCGCGGCGGGCCGGTAGGCCGGTCAGATCGCGGCGAGGAGGGCCTTCCAGCCCTTGAGATCGTTGACCGGAATCCAGGTCCCGGCGGGAATCATGGCGAGGCCCAGCCTGCGGCGGACGGCCAGTCCGGGCAGGATCACGCTTTCAAAATCAGATCTGCGGGTGAGCGGAATACGTCGCCGGAAGTCGGCGGCGGCCTCCGCTGAAAACACTGTCACCCCGATGTGGGTCGGCATGACCACCCGCGGGTACATGACCGCGCCTCGGGCGAACCCGCCCCGGCCGGCTGTGAACGCACTGTAGGGGTAGTCGGTGGCCGGGACGCACACCGCGGTGGCGATGGCGCCCCGGCGGGCGAGCGCCCGGTGGCGGTTCCAGATAAGGGCGGGGAACCGGCGGGGAATGTTCACAACCTGGTCGTCGGGATTATGGACAATGAACGGGGCGCCCGCGGGAATAGCACCGGACGCCAG
Source organism: Candidatus Coatesiibacteriota bacterium (assembly GCA_023265785.1). GTDB lineage: Bacteria > Oederibacteriota > CAKKQC01 > CAKKQC01 > CAKKQC01 > JAHFSL01. The sequence continues at coordinate 10,946 of JAHFSL010000014.1, forward strand.
GGCCAGCCGGATGGCACCGCCCTTGCCGACCGGCCGGGGAGGATCCATCGCGTACCGGATGGTGAGGCCCCGCCGGCGGCCGTCACCCAGCGCCCGGCGAACCGATCCCGCCCGGTGGCCCACCAGCACGGAAAACCGGCGCACGCCCGCGGCGGCGTACATGTCGAGGGTGCGGCCGATGAGCGTGTGCCGCCCGATCCGCAACGCCGCCTTGTTGACCGTCCGGGCCAGGGAGGCCAGCCGTTCGCCGCGCCCTCCCGCCGGCAGGACCACCGTGACTCCCGCGAGTCCCGGGAGGGTCACTCCCCGATCCACTCCGACTGGTCGTCCACATCCTTGGGCGGGACGGGCACCTTGATCCGCCCGAAGTTGAAGGCCATGAGCGCCACATCCAGCGGGTTGCCGTACCGCGAGGAGCGGGTGACGACCTCCACCATCAATTGCATGGTCTTGAGGGTCACCGGCAGGTCCCGGAACGCCAGGTAGCCGGTGTGCTCCCCCCGGGAGGGAAGCCGGCCACCCTCGTAGATCGTGGCCCGCAGGGACTTTTCCTTGACCTCGAGCCTTCGGACGGCGTCCATTTGGGGCGTCCAGGTGAGCGGCTTGCCCAGCTCCACCGTCACGCGGCCGATCCAGTAGTCAATCAACTGCTGGCGCGTCAGCGGGTGGTGTTCGGTGGACCGGTTGGTCCGCAGGAGAATCTTGTCGGGCTCGACGAAGGTGTCGTACTCACTCTCGTTATGCACCGTGACCCGGAAGACGGTGAACCGGGCCGGTGCGTGCGGCGGGCGGCAGATGAACGGGTTGCCGGTCTCCCGGATCACCCCACCGGGCAGGCGGAACATGTCGTCCAGCTCCGCATCGCGCATGTACCGCACCGAGGCCCGGATGCCGTGCTGGAGGGTCACGAGGGTGTCCCCGTCCTCCAGCCGCTGGTTCTTGTGCGCGACCCAGGGACGGATGTCCACGATTCGACTGCAGGCGACCAGGAGCGCCACGGTGACCGCGCCGGCCACCGCCCGGGTTCGGGTCATTGCGGCGCCCCCAGTCCGGGCTCGGTCACCCGCAGGGGCGCGAATCCGTACACACGCCAAAGCAGAAGGCCAAGGAACACGGCGAGCAGGGCCAACAGCGCGGCGTGCACACGCCGGGCCCACCGTTCGCCGGCGTCCACCGGCCTGACCGCCGCGTCCGTCATGCCGAGTGCTCTGTCATGGCGCGGTCCAGACCGTGTTGGACGGCCGTGCGCAGGGCCACCGCGGCGCGGTCAAGCGCGCCATCCAGCGCCTCGCGTTCCGCGCCTTCGGGGCGCGCGAGCACGAAGTCCACCACCGCGTCACGGCCCATCGGCCGGCCGATGCCGATCCGCAGGCGCGGAAAGTTTTCGTGGCCCAGCGAGGCGATCACGGATTTGAGGCCGTTGTGGCCGCCCGCCGATCCGCGCGTCCGGAACCGGATCGTCCCCGGGGCCAGGTCGAGATCATCGGTCACCAGCAGGGGCGTGCCGAATTTCCGGGCCAGCCGGGCGACCGGCGGGCCAGACTCGTTCATGAAGGCGTCCGGCCGGGCAACGATGGCCCCGGGGACATGGGCGATCCAGGCGCGCTGGAGGAGGGCGCGGCGGAACCGGCCACCGAGCAGGTGGACCAGCCGGGAGATCGCCTCAGCGCCGGCATTGTGGCGGGTTTCGAGGTACCGGGTCCCGGGATTGCCCAGCCCGACGATGAGGAGATCGGCTCTTGGGCCTCCCATGCGATCAAAGGCTCGACACAATCCGAGCCGTCATCGGCTTACTGCGAGCGGAGCGAGCAGCAACCCTTCATAGGGTTACTTCTTCTTCTCTTCCTTCGCCTTGACTTCCTTCAACTCCGCCTTTTCCTTCTCGCGGCCGCTCTTGCCCTCGTCCTTCTTGAGGCGGCGCTCCTCGCGCTCCTTCTCCCCGATGACCTCGGGCTGGGCGGGCTCGGCGGAGGCGGCGACGGCGCCCGTGGCCGCGGCGGCCTCGGCGCCCGGCGTCGCGGCCGCGGTCTCCTCCTCATACTTCGTCACGGTGACTGAGACCACGGCATCGGTCGCCTTGGTCTGGAGTTCGACCGTCGTGCCGGCAAACGTGAGCTCGCCGGCCGTTAACACGTGCCCGATCTCCAGCCGGGAGACATCCGCCACGGCGGCCTCGGGGATATCCGTGGGCAGGCATTTCACGCGAACGTGGCGGAGCATCTGTTGGAGGACGCCGCCGAACTTGACGCCGGCGGCCACCCCCTCAATCCGCACGGGAATTTCAAGGCTCAGGGGCTTGTCCAGCGCAATCCGCAGGAAATCAATGTGCTCGATGCGCTCATGGACCGGGTGGCGCTGGATGGCCTTGAGAATCGCGGTTTCCGACTGGGACCCGATCTTGAGGGTGAGGAGCGACAGGCGCTGGCCATGCAGGCGGAGCGCCTTCGCGAACTCCGCCTCGGCCACGGTCAGCGCGCGCGGTTCACCCCCGGCGCCGTAGAGGATCGCCGGGATCCGGCCGGTTTGGCGGAGCTTCGCGACGGCTTCCTTGCCGGTGCGTTCGCGGGGCTCAACGGGGAGTTCAGTAGCCTGCATGATATTCTGAAGCGGATCAATGATAACACAGCGGTCAGGGCCCGTCCCAGCCCGTCTCGCTGTCCGAATATTGGCCATCCTGCTGGGCCTGCCCGCAACCTCCCGCGCCCTGCCTGCGGTCGGTGGACCCACGCCGGATCAGCTTGATCTCATGGGCTTGGCGTGGCCCGCCGTGGCCCTGCGGCGGCGGCCGGGGGCCGGGGGAGATCCGGCTGGTGATGCGGGGCGACAGGAGCTCCTGGCCGCGGCCTTCCGCCTGCGCGCCCGGTCCCTGCCGGCCGCCGCGGCGGCGGGGGCAGCGTTCCTGCGGCGGCGCGCGCTGTCCCCCGACCGGCCTGAGGCTCGGACCATCCAGGGGATCGCCCTGCTCGAACGGCATGAGGCAAAGGCGGCGCATGCGGCCCTGGGGCCGGCCCGCGCCGCGGGGGCGGAGGCCGCGGCATTCTGGGACGGCGAGGCGGCGTGGGACCTGGAGGATGACGACGCCTCGGCGTCCGCCTTTGCGGAGGCCGGGGCCCGGCCGGACAGCCCGTACCGCGGTGAGGCCGCGTACCGCGAGGGCTGGGCGGAAAATCGGCGGGGCCGCCTGGAGGCCGCGGCGGCCCGGTTCGCGGATGCGGCACGGGCGGATCCCATGCTGGCGCCCGCCGCTGACCTCCAGCGGGGCTGGGTCCTTCTGCAGGCGGGAAGGATTCCCGAAGCGCGCCCGCTGTTTGAGGCCGTTGAGCGCGCCGCCCCCCGGGGGCCGCACGCGCCCGAGGCGATTGTGGGGCAGGCCGAGTGCGCCTATCGCACGGGGGAGTTGGATGCCGCGGCGAAGCTCTTCGACAGCGCGCTGGCGCGGGTCCCCGATCCCCGCGCCAAGGGCCCCCTGCGCTACAGCCTGGCATGGACCGCGTACCGGCAGAAGCGGACCGAGCGGGCGCGCGGCCAGTTCCTGGACGTGTAGCGCGACTTTCCGCTGGATTCCGTGGCGCCCTTCGCCGCCTACCGCGCCGCGCTTTGCCTGCTCGAGCTGGGCAAGCCCGATGACTCGCTCGCGGAGCTGAAGGCGGTCGGGTCGCGGTACCCCGCCCACGAGGTCGGGGAGTGGTCGGCATACAGCCGCGGCTGGATCCACCTGTCGCTTGGCCGGTTCCACGAGGCCAAGGCGGCGTTCAAGGGACTGACCGAACAGTATCCCGGGGGAAAACTGGTTGCGCCCGCCCGGTACCTGCTGGCCGCGGCCCTCTACCAGGAGCGCCACTTCCGGGAGGCGGAACGGGAGTTCCTGGCGTTCGCCGAGGCGTTCCCGGCGAGCGGGCTGGCCGACGGCGCCTGGCTCTGGGCCGGCTGGTCGGCACACCTGGACGGCCGCCCGACGGAAGCGTTGGCCCACCTGGCGGAATTGGGGGTGAGATTCCCCGCATCGGGATGGGCGCCGGATGCCGCGCTCGCCGAGGGCGAATCGGCTTTTGCGCTGAAGGCCTGGCCCCGCGCGAAGGCCGCGTATGCACGGGCCGTGGCCGCCCCGGGGGTCGCGGCCGACACGAGACTGCGCGCCGAGTCCGGGTTGGGCTGGTGCGGGTTCGCCACCGGGGACTGGAAGGAGGCCGAGGGGAGGTTCCGGCGGGTGGTCGAGGACTCACCACCGGGCCGGCCGCGGCTTTCCGCACGCGTCCGGCTGGGCGATGCCGTGTTCAACCAGAAGCGGTACGACGACGCGCGTGAAACCTACCGGGCGGTGATCGCGGGCGGCGAGGAGGATCTGGCCCGGTGGGCGCAACTGCAGGTCGGGTGGTGTGCCTACCGCGGCGGGGACCCGGACGAGGCCCGCCGCCAGTGGGACCAGCTCCAGCGCCGCTGGCCGGACGCGCCGGAGGCGCCCCTGGCCCTGGAGGCCTCGGCGGAAACGCTCTTCGGCCAGGAGCAGTACGCCGCGGCCGAACAGTCGTTCCGCCGGCTGGCGATGACGGCGCCCCCCGCGTCGGGGGCCGGCGAACGGGCGGCCCTGCGGGTGGGGGACAGCCTGTACAACGCCCGGGCCTTCGACCGGGCCGTCATCGCCTACCGTGACTTTACGGCGAAGTACCCGCAGTCGGCACGGCTGGCCGAGGCGCTGTACGGCATGCAGTGGGCGTACGTCCAGCTGGGCGACTTCGAGCAGGCGCGCCGCGAGGCCCGGGCGTTCCTCGGACGGTTCCCCCAGGCGAGCCTGGCGGCCGAGGTGCAGTTGATGGTGGCGGAAAGTTTTCGACGCGAGAAGAAGCCGGAGGAGGCGCTGGTGCAGTACCGCGACCTGATCCGGCAGTATCCCGACAGCGACCTGGCCGTCTCGGCCCAGTTGAAGGCGGGGGAGACGCTCGAGGAGCTGGGCCGGCCCCGGGAGGCCGAGGAAAGTTATTCG
>JAHFSL010000233.1:0-597 GCA_023265785.1 Candidatus Coatesiibacteriota bacterium
GATTCGAGCGTCACGCCCCCGACCACGGCGGCGTCCATGACAACCGTGGCCGATCCCACCCCGCCCGCCAGCCCCAATACGAAGAGCCCCACCTCGTACGGGCCGTTCCCGAACGCCGCAATGGGCCACCGGGCCAGGGCCCCCTCGTTGATCTGAATCACGGAGCGGTACAAGTCGTGGTCGGGGCCCAGGTAGTAGCCCTCGGGCATCGGCAGGAAGGTCCAGCCCGTCGCCGAAAGGTCCGCGGACGTCATTCCCGGCCACGGCGTGGCCGAGGGCTCGGTGACCTGCGGTCGGACGGCCACCTGATACCCCTTGAAGGACACCAGGTTGGCGGCGGTGCCCTTGATCAGCACGCTGGACCCGTCCGTGTCGGCCGCAAGCCGGATCGGCCCTCCCGCGGTCCGGCCTCCGATCTGGCTGATGTTGGGCGCCAGCCGGTCCTTCACCACGACCACGCTGGTGCGGGTCATGTTCCCCACCCCGTCCATCACGCTGATCACCGCGCGGTACTCCCCACTCGCCACCAGCACCTGGTTGGCGTCCTTGCCATCCCAGACGCCGACTCCGGGAGCCCCGGTGGTCACGAAGTGGTAA
>JAHFSL010000233.1:607-5057 GCA_023265785.1 Candidatus Coatesiibacteriota bacterium
GGTCGGCGCCCTCCGGCGCCACCAGCGGCGCCTCCTCCGGCTCCGCTGCCGTCGCCAGCGCCAGCGGCACGGCGGTTGCCAGCGTGCGCACGAGCACGCCCTGTACGGTTCTGATCTCCACCGTCACGAACACCGTCGGCGAGGCCGCCGTGGCGATGGACACAAAGACCTCTGCCGTGGGCCGCCCCAGCGAGGGGTTCTCCGGGGAGAACTGGAGCGGGCTCACGGCCGCCGCCCGGATGCGCGGGGCGGAGTTGGCCGGCAAGAGCAGGAACCCGCCCTCCAGATACCCGGTCGTGGTGAAGACGGTAAAGGTGCCCAGGGGCCGCTGGGTCTCCAGCAGGGTTCGGGCGCCGGTCGCGGGATCCTCCCGGTACAGGCCGAGGTTCTCCTCGACCAGGTCGGCCGGGAGGCCGAAGGCCCCCAGTTCCGTTTGGGTGTAATGGATGGTGAGGCGGGGTTCCAGGGAGGCTTTGAAATCCTCGGGGCGGAAGGTGATGCGCTGACCGGAAAGGGGTGAGGCGGCGATCTCGTACTTGGGTCCCAGTGCGTGCATGCCCGGATCAGGAAGCGCCACGGCCGGCGGGGCGCGGACGGGGAAGACATTCGCGTAGACCAAGCCGGGCGGGGTCAGCCCGCCCCCCTCGAACCGCAGTTCCACCCGGGCGTACGGATCAATCACGATCGTGGGGACCACGACGCCAGGGTCAATGGGCGTCCCCAGGGTGAAGGTCGCCCGATCCAATTCCCGGAGGTTGTTGTAAGAGGTCAGGCCCGCCTTCAGCGCATCCTCGTCGACAAAAGTCCCGGCGGTGAAACTGCCATCCACGAAGACGGTCTGGGACGGCAGCCAGGCGTCGGTGATCCGGGTGCGGACGCTGTACCGGCCCGTCAGCCGTTTGCGGTGCACATCCCAGAAGTGCATCAGCCGGAAGAGGGAGCCCGGGATGATTTCCGCGCTCGTGACCACCGTGTGATCGGGATCCCCGAACTCCCCTGCCGCCGGCACCCCGGGATCGCCCCGGAACTCCACCTGCCAGGCCTGCAACTTCGTCGCATCCGCATTCCCCACCATGCCCAGGAAGGTCCGCCCCTCGTACAAGGGCTTGAGGCGAGCCTCGAAGATCCCCCCCGCGGGCACCTGAGTAATGGTCTGTCCATCGGACGGGTTCACGAAAAAGATATCCGGATCGGGCGTCTCGTCAGGATATGCGGCGGTGAGAACGGCGCCGGCCACCACCCCCGGGACCTCAAGGCGCACCGCAGGCGTCGCCCCCGGCTCGGCCAGCAGGTACGAGGGGCGGCCCACCCCCTCGGCCCGGACCACGCCGTCCTTGGTGGCTTTCCACCGGAAACTGGTCACGCCCCGGGACACCGACCCCTCCTGGGGGAACTGGGTGCCGACGACAAAACAGGTGAAGGAGGCGGCGCTTTCGTACCCGGCGGCGTTGATGGCGGTGAGAGTCACCAGGTGCGACCCGCCGTGGGTCATGGGGATGTCCAGCGAGAAGGTGGCATTCCCCGTGCTCCCGTCCGGATCGGTGGTCAGGGACTCCAGGTTGAGGACGCCCTCCACCACGGGCCCGTTGTCGGCCCGGCCCGTGATCCTGATGAACTGCGGCAGGTAGTCCGAGACATGCCCCTCGACATGAACAATGGAGTGTTCCGTATTGAAGCCCACCACATATCCGTCCGGCGGAAAGGTGAGCGTGATCCTGGCCGGGTCATCCACCATCTGCATGACATCCTCGGCGGCCATGCCAGCCCCCGCCCGGCCCGCCGCGCTGGCGATGACCTCGGCGATGTCGCCCAGAAAGGGCAGGGAGGGGATATTGAGGCTGTCCAGCCCGGGAATCTTGGTATCCGGCCCCAGCACCTTGGCCGCCAACGCCTTGGCTTGCCCGATAGACCGCTTGGCGGTGTCGAAGGCCTGGACGGCCTGACCGACGCCACTCTGGCCCCCATCCCCAGCCGCCTTGGCCTGCCCGGTCATCTGCTGGGCCTGGGCCAGCAATCCCTGACCCTCGGTAATCATGGACTGGGCCTCCCCGGCAAATGCCGCTCCCTTGGCCATCATGGCCTGCCCCTGCGCCACCAGGTCGTTGCCGTCGCCCAGCACCTTGTCGGCCATGCCCTGGGCGAACTCGGAGCCTGCGCCCAGCTGGCTCGCCAGACTCGCCGATCCGTTCCCGGCCTGGGTATCCAGAAGCCCGACCAGCATCCCCGCCGCCGCCGGGAAGGTGTTGGTGGGGAACAACTGGGCGAAGGTGATGTTGATCAACTGGAGGGCCAGCCCGTTCTCGGAGAGCGTGATGGGCGCGCTGGCCCCCGTGCTCGACGAGAGGATCTTCACATTCTTCATCCCCGCGATCTTCGCTTTCAGATTCGCCGGCGTCTGGGCCAGCGTGTTGAGGTCGGTGTACAGCCCGCCCAGTCCCGTCGCATCGGCCGCCATCTGGAGGTAATTGCAGCCTCCCGCGGGCTCCTTGAAGCCGCAACCGAGCTCCTGCGTGACATTCCCGAGACCCTCAGAGAATCCCTTGAACCCGGCCCCCCCCGCGAGCTTCGCGAACTTCTGCGAGTGATCCGCAATTGAGGTCATTAACTGGTCCGGGTTCACGAATTCAAAGAGGACGCATTTCACGATGTCCATCGCGTGTTGCTGTAGGTAGGTTTCGGCGGCCTCCAGCATCTGGATCGCCAGCGGCTGGTTGGTCGGCAAGTTGATGGCGGCAAGGACCCCCATGTACGCCGAGTTAAAAGCGGCGACATCCTTGTATAGGGCCATGACCTGCTCGATCTCCTGCACATTCACACCCGGAATGACATCAGACGGCTTTTTGAACGGCATGTTGTTGAAGATGGGACTTCCCATCATGGCGCGAACATCGGCTGGTACCGCATCGTTGACCATCGCATCCGCCGCCTGCATGCCGTTCTCGCCGAGGCTGACGATCTTCGCCTGAACCTGCTTGCCGATCTTGTCTACGGGCACGCCGTCAGCGATCAGCCTGGCCTTCTCATCGGCCAGCGTCATAGCAACGGGATTCTTGGCCCCTGACTCATCAGGCTTGCCATCAGATTTCTGATTGCATAGATTGAATTTGATTCCCCGGAAGCTCCCAAACTTGGCGAAGGTATTCTGCAACGCTTTCGACCCGCTCGGAAAGACCAGCGACCCCGGCTTGTATCCTTTGAACCGTTTAAAGGTATCCCCATCTTTCGAAAAGGAGTTCCTTGCCGATTTCCGGAGGTCTGGCTTGGTGACGGAGTCCAATCCATATTGCGAACCCGGCAGACCCGGCACGCGAAGAGAAGGCACCACATTGGATAGAACATTGTTGATTGTGAACTGATTTCTCGTGTCTTCTCCCGCCGTGAATGGTGTCTCTAATGGCACAAAATGTGAAATCGAAGGGTCGATAGATGCAAGATGTTGGCCAAACCCATCCTGAGCGGCAATGCGTGCCCGCACTTGAATTGTTCCACCCGGAATGGTGGGGGGGATGATCATGAGCCCCGTCCAGGAAATATGATCATTGGAAACTGGGAGGAGTGGCAGGGCAAGCAAGATTTGACCCGCCGAAAAACCTCCCACTCCTGCGACCAGTTCGAGAAATACCGTTGCGGAATCCATCGGATCAGAGAAGGAAATATCCATCGCATGGATGCCAGGCACAACGGATTGATTTTCCAATACCTGAAAATCCAGTGCGCCGGAAACGGTATCAACAAGTACCCATTGCGATTCGTATCTGGTAGGTGATCCGTGAAGTTTCATGTGATTCACTCTTGGCGGAGAGCATCCAGAGCACGGAGGGACGTAAACTGCGGGCATCGGAATGCGATTCTCGACAGGAACCAGCGAGTCATCAAGGACTACTCCCGTTGGCGTGTATGTCGCGACTACTGGAAGCCGGTTCTTGGGGATCCGAACATGTCCCGACCAGCCAGTCCAGCCATCGGGTGCATTTATCGAAGAGAGCTGACCTGGAGGCAAGTTACCATCTGGACCGTAGATTTCAACTCGTGCGGAAACAGCTGATCTAATATCCGTATTATGGGTAAAGAGGGAACAAGAAATATCCCCAGCATCCTTCAGGGCAAATGTGTGTAACTCTACCGCGTTGTCACTTCCACTTCTGAGATCCTTGGGGAGCATGATTTGAGAATTGGCCATATAAATCGTTGAACGATATGCGACGGGTGAGGAACCTATATTCGACGCGTCACCAGGGCCACCCAAAGCTAGAAAACCATTCATTCGACCGAACCCAACATGTGCTTCAAAGCCTTCGGCAGAATATGGAAGGTCATTAGGAGTATGTATCTTTCCTGCGGTCTGACGAATGCGCCGTCTTACCGTTTCCGGAGCCCAATCCGGATTCTCTGCCAAAAGACTTACAACAAGGGCGGTAACTTGAGGAGCTGCCATCGATGTTCCACCACG
>JAHFSL010000234.1 GCA_023265785.1 Candidatus Coatesiibacteriota bacterium
AGGCCTATCCGTGGCCCGACCCGTCCTGGTGGACCTGGGCGGGAGTCCCCGGCCAGGCCGCCACGCTGGGGAACTGGCCGCTCTTCGGCGGCTCCTACGAGCCCTTTTACCAGTACAGCCGGATGCGCGGGGTGGAACTGGCGATGGAGGACCTCGCCGAGCGTCCGGAGTTCGCCGAGGCGGCGCTGGAGCGGTTCTTCCAGATCATGTACACGGTCATCGAACGCACGCTGGTGGCGGCCAAGGGGGCGGTGGATTTCGTGTATGTGGCCGAGGACCTGGGGACGCAGGAGTCTCTCCTCATGAGTCCCACGGCCTTCCGCACGTTCCTCAAGCCCCGGATGAAGAGGATGTGCGATCTGGCGCACCGGCACGGGGCGCTGGCCTTCCATCATGACGACGGCGCGATCTTCACCCTCATTCCCGATCTGTTGGACGCCGGCATCGACATCCTCAATCCGATCCAGTGGCGGTGCAAGGGCATGGACCGGGCGGCGCTCAAGCGCGAATTCGGCAACCGGGTCACCTTCCACGGGGCCATGGATAACCAGCAGACCCTGCCGTTCGGGACGCCCGCGCAGGTCCGCGCCGAGGTGCACGAGAACCTGGCCCTCCTGGGACATGACGGCGGGTACATCCTCGCGCCCTGCCACAACATCCAGCCGATCACCCCGGTGGAGAATGTCCTGGCGATGTACGAGGAGGCCCGCGCCGCGCGGGTCGCCGGCCGGTGAAACGGCGGGGGTGGCCGGCTCCGGCCGCCGCCCTGCTCGCGCTGGCCGGGGCCGGGGTGTCGTTCCCGGCGGGAGCGGTCTGCCCTCCCCGGACCGTGTCCCTCGTCAGCAACGACTTCGGCGGGGGTCCCCAGCGGGATGTGGTGACGGCCGTGGCCGTCAATCCCGCGGGGTCGGACTGGGTCTCGGCGCTGACCGACGGCAACGGCTGGGTGGGCTTCCGGTACGACGACGGGGGGAATGTCCTGTCCGGCGGGGGACTGGGAGTCTCCGGCACGCCGTGGGCCGCGGCGGTCCGGGGGTCCGACGGGATGATCGCCGTGGCGGGCATGGATGTGCCGTCCGGGAACAGCTGGTTAATCAAGTACTTTAACCCGGCCTTCGGGGCCGCGCCGTATGCCGGGTTCACTTGGGGTTCCAGCGGGCCGGGACCGGAGGCGATCCGGGGGATCGCGTGGGCTCCGGCGTACAACACGGACTTCCTTGTGGTCGGGGGTGCGCGTGCGCTGGGCGCCTCCTTCACCAAATTCACGGTGGAGGGGATCTACTACTTCGGCGGAATCAGCTGGGTGTACTCCGTCGGCGGCCTGGCGGGGAACGACTCGGTGTACGGCGTCGCCGTGGACGGGACCTTCGCCTATGCGGTGGGAAAGATCAGCGATCTCGGCGTGGACGCCTGGCAGATCGTCAAGATCAATCTCGCAACGGGTGCGCCGCCGGCGGTCTGGACCCAGTCCTACCTTGCCGCCCTCGGGGACGCGCAGGCCAAGGCCGTCGCGGTGGACGCCTCGGGCAACATCATCGTGGCAGGCTGGGAGGATCGGACTGATCTCGGGGAGTCCCACAACTGGCTGGTGCGCAAGTACGATTCCGCGGGTGCTCTGCTGTGGTCCGTTTCCTGGCAGGGGACCTCGGGCGGATCGGACGAAGCCACGGGAGTCGCGCTCACGCCCGGGGGCGACATCGTCGTCACGGGATTCACGGACCGGGCGGATGTCGGGGAAAAGACCGACTGGACCGTCAACCGTTACAGTGCCGCGGGCGCCCTGCTGGGGACCTGGCAGTATGACGCGCCGGCGCACGGAGTGGATGTGCCGCTGGGCATCGCCGCGGCGGGCGGGAGCCGGGTGCTGGTGGGCGGGGAGGACGACCGGACGGACATCGGGCAGGGCCAGAACGCGATCGTCAAGCGGATTGACGTGGCCCCCGCCGACTGCCTGGAGGCGGCCGTCAGCGTCGCGCCGCTTTCCGCCCTGCCGGGGGCCGTCGTGACGGTGGACCTGACGGTGACGGCCGTCGGTGCGACCTGGCTGAATGTGTCGCCCGTCCTTGAGCAGTTCGGCAACGGAATCTCGGCCACGATCCTCACGGCGCCTGCCGGCGGCGTTCCCTCGCTCACGGCCGGCAGTGCCGCGACCTTCTCCTGGTCCTTGAGCGTCACCGCCAACCGGTACTCGGGGTTCCGGGTGTACGCGCAGGGCAATTCGTCGGCCACCATGGCGGACGACCCGGTCCGCCGGTACGGCTCAGTCAATCCGATCCTGTACGCGCCGGTGTCCTTCTACAGCTATCTCGGTCAGGGCCAGACCTTCTCGGTGACCGTGACCGCGTCGCACCGCGATGGCTGGCGGCTCACGGGGGTGAGCGCGGCCCTCGGCGTGGCGAACGGACCCGCGAGCGTGGTGGGGGGACCCTTCCCGGCAGGACCCACGGACCTGGCCATCGGCGGATCGATCAAGTATGTCTGGAGCGTCTCGGCGACGGGCGCGGGACTGATCCAGATGTCCCTGACCGTGACGGGATATGACCCCACCACCGGCGTCCTCGCCAGCGCCAACCGACCCCTCACCGCCACGGCTTACGCCCCGGCCGCGCTGGAGGGCGCCGTCTCCCTCTCCACGACCCAGCCGCTGGTCGGGCAGACGGTCACGGTGACCTATACGGTGACCAACGCGGGCGGGGCCGCCGTCGCTCCGAGCGGGCCCCTGCCCCAGCTCGTGGTCGATCCGGGGGGTGGTGGGGCCGGCGTGACGGTCCTTTCCAGCCCATCGTTCCAGTCCACCCTCGCGGGGGGATCGTCCACCCGGTTCGTCTGGTCATTCCGGACCAACCTGGCCGGGCCGATCACCTTCACCGTGTCCATGGCCGGATACCAGTTGGGGGCTCTCCAGTACCTGACGGTTTCGCATACGGGCGGGTGTACCGTGCTGGCGGCGGGCGCGCTGGCGGCCACGCTCACCGTGGACGCGGCCCAGGTGGTCTTCGGCCAGATCTTCACGGCGCACCTCACGGTGACCAACACCGGCGACACGACCGTGACCGGCGTGGCGCCGGAGCCCGGGCTGGCGTTCAACAAGGGGGCCGGCACCCTGCAGGGGGCCGTGACGCCCGCCGGGCCGGTGACCCTGGGCCCCGGCGCCTCGGCCACCTTCACCTGGGTGTACCAGGCCACGGTCGCGGGCCAACTGGCGCTCACCGGCACCGCGACGGGCACGGAAAGCGTTTCCGGGGGAACCGTCTTCGGAGTCGCCAGCGGCGGGCTGATCTCGGCGTTCTCGGCGGCGTTCGGGGGCACGCTGACCGTCAGCCCCGCCCTGCTCGTGGACCGGCTCACGGTGACCTGGCGGGTCACGGACATCGGCCAGTACAGCGCCCTCAACGGGGTGCCCTCCCTCGCCATCTCCGCCGGTGCCACGCTGGTTTCGCTGGAATCCGGCCCGATGCCGGCCACGGTGGGTTCGCTGGCCGCCGGCGCGTCGCAGGACTTCGTCTGGACCTTCCACATCAAGGCCAGCGGATCTGTGACCTTCACGGCCAGCGTGACCGGGACGGATACCGCCCCGCCCAATCCGACGATCGCCGCGGCGGTCACGGCGAGCGTCGTCATGACCCGGCTGGCCGACACCGACCTGCCGCCCGCGGGCACCTTCCACATCCGGAATAATATTCTGCGGATCGGAGCCGGGGTCCCGGCGCGGATCGTCCTGCATGCGGCCGGGGGCGGGGGGACGGTGGACCTGGCGCTGTACACCCGCGCCGGCGCCTACCTGGACCGGATCGGCACCGGCCCGGTGACCCTGGACGCGGCGGGACTCGCCGTCATTCCGTTTGCCGGCGCCCTCTCGGGATCCGGGAAGACGCTGGCCACCGGGATGTACTGGGTCCTGGCGACCGGGGCCCTGACCGACAAACAGCGGCTGGTGGTGGTCGGTGAATAGCGTGGGCCGGGCCCTGACGGTGGCCGCCCTGGCGGCGGCGGGACTCGCCCATGCGGCCGCCCTCCAGACCGGGTTGGAGTTCGCCCGGATGCCGCTTTCGGTCCGCGCCCAGTCAGCCGGGACCTACGGTGCGTACGACGTCCTCGCGGTACCCGAGAATCCCGCCCTGCTGGCCAGCCAGCCGCGCACCTGGGCGGTGGGACTCTCCAACCAGCTCGCGTTCGGGGGGGACGAGAATCTCTGGGGCGCCGCCGCGGGCTGGGCGGGCGCGGGTCCGCTGGGGTTCGCGGTGCTGGCCTCGGGGCTGGGGGCGGGCACGGTCGAGGAACGGGATATCCTGGGCCACCCAACGGGGGCCTCGGTCTCCTCGGCGGGCCTGCGCTACGGCGCCGCCGCCGCGTACCAGTGGCCCTCCGTGCAGGCCGGGCTGGCCGTGGGCCGGGCGGCGGAAACGCTCACCGGCATCAGCGGTCCGGCGGTGGCCGCGCCCGCCACGATCCTGCTGGACGCGGGGCTGGCCGGGATCACGGGCCGGGTGCGTGGCGGCGCCGCGTACCACCAGCGGGGGGGCGGCGCGGCGAGTTCCGTCAGCCTGGGGGTGGCCGTCGCGCTCGAGTCGCCGTTCCGGGGGAGTCTGGGAGGCGAGTTCGTCCAGCCGCTGGGCGGGGTGGCGGGGGTCGGCACCGCCGGGGTCACCTGGGCCGCGCACCGGATCCTGGACCTGCGCGTCGGCGCGCTCGTCCCCGCGGGGGGCGGGCGCGCTGGCCGGCTGGGGTTCGCCCTGCACGCGGGCAGTCTCGTCGTGGACTACGCGTTCTCACTGCCGCTCGGGCCCGGCCCGGGCGCCGCCCACCTGGTGGCGCTGGGCTACGCCTTCGGCGCCGAGCGGCAGGTGGGCCCGCAGGCCGCGGCCGTCTTCGCCGTCAGCATGGCCGAGCGCACCATGGCCGTGGCCACCTTCGATCCCCAGGGGGTGTCCGCGACGGATGCCGCGGTGGTGGCCGACCTCCTGCGCAGTTCCCTCGTCCAGACGGCGGCGTTCAACATCGTCGAGAAGGCGAACATGGACAAGGTCCTGCAGGAGCAG
>JAHFSL010000235.1 GCA_023265785.1 Candidatus Coatesiibacteriota bacterium
TTGCGGGGGCCATCGCGGCCGAGGCGCTGTGCGGTCCGCGCCGGGCGATACGGCTGGCCGGCTGGGCAGCCGTCCCGTGCCTGCCCTGGATGGTCCGGAACGCTCTGGCGGCCGGGTCGCCGGCCGCTCCGTTCGGGCTGGCCGGGTGGATGCCGGGGTTCTACACCTTCCAGTCGGCGTGGGCCCATGGGCGGACGGCGGGCGCCGTGCTGGCGGCGCCGTTTACAAACGCGATACGGCCGGCGGTCTGGGACTCCCTGCTCTCGCCCCTGCTGGCGGCCGCACTCCCCATCGCATTGATTGTGGGACGCGGTGGTCCGGTGCGGCTCGCGCTCGCCATTGGGCTGGCCGTCTGGGCCTGGTTCGGCGGATACGCCGGCCGGTACCTTCTGCCACTTGCGCCCGCCCTGCTCGTGTTGGCCGTTTCCCGGTTACCAGCGGGGAGGCGCGGGGCGGGGCTCTCCCCGTGGGTGCGGGCCGGACTGTCAGGGGTCATTGCGTGGGAGGCGGCGTTCACGATTGGGTTCGCCTTCTTCACACTCAATCCCGTGGGGGTGGCGATCGGCCGGGAGACGCCGGTGGGCTATCGGGAACGCATGCTCGAGCCAGCGCCGTGGAGCGGGCGGGCGGGTGCGCGGTGGGCGCGGTTCATTCGGCCGGCGGATCGGACCCTGGCGGAAGGGGCGATGGAGGCACACGGCTGGCCCGGCCTACCCTGGCTGGAGGGCGAGGGGATTCCACCGCGGGGGGCGACGCTGGCGCGTGGGGCGGCTGACGGGCGGCGGCTTGGCATCGCCCTGCGCCAGCGGGGAGTGAACTGGCTGATTGAACGGACGCCCTCCGGTTGGCCGGGCGGCACCTTCGCACCCGATGAGTCCGGCTGGACGCCAGCGGCACGGGCGCGATGGGACGGCTGGCGGCGACACCATCTGGTCCGGGTGGACCGGCTGGGCGGGTCGAGAGCCGCACTGACGCTGTTCTGGCTGAACCGCTGACCCGCTGATCCCATAGACCGCACACGCGGCGAAACATCGGGCGAGCGTTCAGCGTTCGTCGGCGTAGATTTCATCGCGGGAAACACGGCCCTTGACACCGATCGGCCTGCTGCCGATGGGCCAGAGCGGATCCTTCTTCCTGGCCTCCCACGGGCGGCGCTTCCGGATCATGATCATGTCGCGCATGCGTTTCCGGTGGACGACATAGCGGTCCAGAGAACGGACGCTCAACTTTCCGTTACGGCCACGCACGATGGCGACCTTGAGCTCACGGTTCAGGAGTGCCACGATGGCGGTGATCA
The DNA here is from genome assembly GCA_023265785.1 of Candidatus Coatesiibacteriota bacterium. Taxonomy (GTDB): domain Bacteria; phylum Oederibacteriota; class CAKKQC01; order CAKKQC01; family CAKKQC01; genus JAHFSL01. Next base: position 1,298 of record JAHFSL010000235.1, read on the forward strand.
TACGTCTTGACAATCCTGTCAACCGCGTCATGGGAACCTCCTTGGTGTAACCATTTCGTCCATATCCTAACAAGCCATGCCAGTTGGTAGGCAAATCGGCTGGTTCCGTCGAACCGGGGAAGGGTAAGATACGAAGCATCATGCGGATCGTCGTGTTGCTCGCCGCGCTCATCTTGCTGGCCGGGTGCGCGCGCAACGAACCGGTGGCCGAGGCGCGGCTGGCGCAGGCGCTGGAGGCGATCCAGCGCGGTCGGCTGGAGGACGCGTCGCGGGCGCTGGCGGCGATCAAGCCGTCGGGGGGGTGGCTGCGGAGCGCGGCGTGGAGTGCCCCGCTGGCCCTGCGCCTGCGGGCGCAGTTGGCGCTCAAGTCGGGGGCACTGGAGGAGACGGTCCGGCTCCTCAAGGACTACGAGGGGCGGTATGGCGGACTGGCGGCGGCGGCCTATGCGCGCCAGCACCTGGAGTTCATCCATACCTACAAGGACTGGCAGGGGGTGCCCGCCCTGCTCTACCTGCGCGGGCTGGAGGCCGAGCCGGAGGCGCCGGCACTGGCCCTGCGCGAGTGGCGCACCCTCCTGCGGGACTATCCCCACAGCGCGATCGGGCCCACCGCCCAGTTGAAGCTGGGCCTCCTCCAACAGCGGCTGGAAAACCCGACCTGGGCACTGTCCGACTTGGGGGTCGTGTCCCGGCTGGAGGCCGATGCCCTGGATCCCGAGGGCAACCCGGTCGCCCCGCAGGCCTTGATCGCCATCGGGCAGATCCATCGCGACCAGCGGCAGGACCTGCCGGCGGCCAAGGCGGCGTTTGAGGAGGTCCTTCAGCGCTTTCCCAAGGCCGAACTCGCGTGGAACAACCGCGAGGTGGTCGGCTCGAGCGTGTCGCTGGCCCGGCTGGAGCTGGCCGCGATGGCACCCGACGGGAGCCCGGCGACGCTGGAGGGGCTCCTCACGGCTTCGCCCCCGGGGTATGTGACCGGGGCAAGAGTCGGGGATGTGCGGATGGAGGCACGGATCCTCCTGGCCGAGCTGGCGGCGAAACGGCGGGACTGGGAGAAGGCCAAGGCCCGCCTGCTGGAGGTCGCCAAACTGGCGCCGGACACGCCCGCGGGGCCGCCCGACGGGCCACGGCGTTGGTACGGGTACGAGGCCATTGACCGGCTGGAAGCGCTTGGGAGCCGGTCACCACAGGCGGCGCTGGATGGTCTTTCCGATGCGGCCGCGCAGGCCCGGCGGCGCGAACTGTGGGCCTACGCCCAGATGAAGCGGGTGCGCCTGCTGGCCCGGCTGGGCCGGCCCGCCGAAGCGCGGGGCGCGCTGGCCGAACTCGAGAAGCGGGCCCCGAACCTGGACTGCGACGAGGAGGGGTCGGGGCTCCTGCTGGTGCCGGCCCGCGAGGCGCGGCGGATGCTGGGGGGGCAGGGATGAGCGTCACGGCGGCCAAGGGATTCCGGGCGGCAGGGGTGTGGGCGGGGGTCAAGGGCAGTGGCAAGCCCGACCTGTCGCTCATCGTGTCCGACCGGCCGGCCACGGCGGCCGGGCTGTTCACGACGAATGCCTTCTGCTCGCCATCAGTCTTGCTGACGGTGGAGCGGCTCAAGGCCACTGGCGGCCGGGCGCGGGCCATCGTTGGGGTGAGCGGGTGCTCCAACGCGATGACCGGTGCGGCGGGGCTGGCGGACGCGGGCCGAATTACACATGCCACGGCCCGGCTCCTGAGCATCCCGGCGCGGGAGGTGCTCTTCGGCTCGACGGGCCCGATCGGGCCCCGGTTCCCGGTGCCGCGCATCCTGCGTGGCCTCAAGGCAGCCACCCGGGCGCTGGCGTCCACGGCCGCGGGGTCGCTGGCAGCGGCGCGTGGGATCATGACGACCGACAAGCGGCCCAAGCAGGCCACGGCCACCTTTGTCCACGGGGGCGTGACCCACACGGTGGGCGGGATTGCCAAGGGCGTGGGGATGGTCGCGCCGAAGATGGCGACCGTTCTCGTCTTTGTGACCACGGACGCTGCGGTGTCCGCCGCCGCCCTCCGGAAGGTCCTGCCGGGGGCGGCGCATGACACCCTGAACGCGATTTCCGTGGACGGCCAGATGAGCACCAGCGACACGCTGGTGGTCCTGGCCAACGGCGCGGCGGGCGGCCCGCGGCTGGCCGGGGGCGCGGGGCTGGCGGCCTTTGCCCGAGCGCTCCATGCGGTCTGCGCGGCGCTGGCGCGGGAACTCGTGGCGGACGGCGAGGGCGCCACGAGGCTGTTCCGGGTCACGGTCCGGGGCGGGCGGACCGCGGCCCACGCGGAGCGGGCGGCCCGGGCTGTGGCGGACTCGGCGCTGGTCAAGACGATGTTCTACGGCCGGCAGGCGAACTGGGGCCGGATCGGCCAGGCGCTCGGCGCGTGCGGGGTGCCGTTCAACCCGCTCCGGGTGACGGTGGATGTGGGTGGCCTGCCCGCCATTCGCGGCGGCCGGGTCCTGCCCTCCGGCATGGCGCATGCGGCGGCCATGGCGGAGCCCGAGGTCGCCGTGGCCGTTGACCTCAAGGCCGGCCGGGCGACGGCGACGGTCCTGACCTGCGACCTCACCGAGGGCTACATCCGGGAGAACGCCTCCTACCTGTCCTGATGGAGGCGGACGGCCGGCGGGTGGGGGTGGAGCGGGCGGCGGCCGGGCTCATCCTGGCCGGGACCCTCCTCCGGTTCTGCCGGCTGGATGCCCGGGGCTTCTGGCACGACGAGGCGCTCTCCATGTTGCGGGCGCTCCAGCCCGACTGGCGTGCGGTGGCGGCCTACCCGCCGCTCATCGAGCCGCCCCTCCATACCTGGACCATGCACCTGTGGCTGGCCATGGGGCGCGACGAGGCGACGGCACGGGCCCTGCCCGCGACCCTGGCGGCGGTGTCGCTGGTCCTGGCGTGGCGCCTCGTGCGGCGGCTGTTTTCCCGGGACGAGGCCCTGGCGACCCTGGCCCTGGTGGCATGCTCGCCTCTGGAGGTCCTCTATGCCCAGCAGACCCGCTCCTATGCGGCGGAGATGGTCCTCCTCTTCACCGCCACCCTGGCGCTGGTCCGGGTCACCGACGGGCCGGCCCACGGGCGTGCCGGCTGGTGGGCGGGGGGGGCGGCCTGCGTGGCGGCAGCGGGCCTCTTTCATTACCTTGCGCTCCTCTGGTTGCCGGCGGCGGCGATCTTTCTCCTCCTGGCCGGCAGGATCAGGGGGTGGCGGGAAGCTGCGGGCTGGGGCCTTCTCGCCATGGCGCCGGTGGCCGTCTCGGCCTGGGGCCGGCGGGCCCTCATCGTGCACACCAATCTTGCCGCCACGCCGCGGATCGGCCTTGGTGAATTCTGGATCGGACTGGGTCAGCTCTTCGGGACCGGGGCGTGGATTCCGGCGCCGCTGGCCTGGCCCGCCCTGGCGCTGTTCGCCCTCCTGGCCGCGACGGGGGTGGCCACCGCGGTCTCGGCCGTGGGCGGGGCCGGGCGCGCCGGCGGGCGCGGGCGCGCCGCCGCCGCGGCCCTGGTGGCGTTCGGGGTGGCCCTGCCGATGACGCTCTGGATCGCCCACCGGCTGGGCGCGGTGTATGTCCCCAAGGCCCGGTATGTCCTCGGCGCGCACCTGTTCCTGCTGGCGGCGTGCGGGCGCGCGCTGGGGGTGATTCCCGGCCGGTGGATGCGGGCGGCGACCCTGGGGAGCCTCCTCCTCCTCGAGGGCCTCGCCACCGCCGCCTACCTGGGCGGAGGGTTTCCCCC